>JAYEFV010000021.1:0-6072 GCA_034658755.1 Thermodesulfobacteriota bacterium
GGCCTCACCGAAGTGGGTAAAAAGAAAAGTTACCGCGATGTGAAACACTATAAAAGAAGAAAGAGATGGTTGACATAAGAAAACTTAATCCTGCCCATGTGGCAGCCGTTATCAAGGCCGTAAATAGCTGCTCCTATTTCACCCTGCTCTCAATGGAAATCCGGTCTGTCGATTGGGGTGACTCCCATCTGGAAGTAAGAGTTCAGGAAAAACATCTCCAGCCCTATGGGATGGTGCACGGAGGTGTTTGTGCCTCACTGGTGGATGCGGCAGCATTCTGGGCTGTCTATCCCCAGATGTCAGAGGATATTGGTTTGACCACCGTTGAGATAAAGCTCAATTACCTCGCGCCGGTTTCTGAAGGCCGTCTGATTGGCAGGGGCAAAAGCATCAAGGTTGGAAAAACCATCTGCCTGAGTGAGGCATCTATTGAAGATGATAAGGGGAATCTTGTTGCACACGGCACTTCTACAATGATGGTGCTCGATTCATTAAAGATCCAGGGCCAGTCCCACTTCCCCCCCAAGTTCCTGGACTAATCAGGATGAGCCAATTTCAAAACGTCCCCTTTTGCCCAATATCTGCGTCCCCGATGAGCGGGATCTACGCTTCGCTTCGACAGGCTCAAATTTTAATCCTCGAAATACTCAATGTATTCCTGTGGTTAAATTCTTTGCCTTCCTTGATCTTGAATCCCGCTGTAAGCGGGAAACATTTTGAAACTGCCTCAGGATGTTTGGGAAATTACAGAGATTTCATGCTAATGCTTTTTTTGGCATAATTTGTTTGAAATATTACACATCATCGTTTTGGAGAAAATGATAATTGGGACAGGACAATAAAAAAGAAATAAGGGGAAAGGGCAAAGAGCTCCTCTTTTCTCTTGGTATAGGAGTAGTTGTAATTGATCTGGAAAATCAAATTACCTTTATGAATCCTTTTGCAGAAAAGATGTTGGCCCGGATACGAAACCATGTTATCGGGTTGAATGTACAGGAATGCCATTTGCCGGAACATCGGGAAGGTGTAAATAAATTGATAAAGCAGACACTCGAAAGCGGAGATCAGTCCCTTCCTATGGTAAAGATTATTGATGGTCCAACAACACTCCTTTCGGTAAGACTAAGTCCTCTTTTAGACTCAAGAGATCAACGAATCGGGGTGGTGCTGGTAATTAATGATCTCACCAGTGAAACTGTGGTTGCCGAAAAGGAAACTTCACCAGCACACTTAATGAAGCTCCCTATCTTTGAAAAAGGCAAAATTCTTCTATTAGATGTGGATAGGATTGTTTTTATGAAAAGCGTCAGAAATTATACATCGGTGCATACTTACGATAAGGAATTTTTGAGTAACTTACCTTTAGGTGAACTGGAAAAGCGTTTTGAGAAAA
Source organism: Thermodesulfobacteriota bacterium (assembly GCA_034658755.1). GTDB lineage: Bacteria > Desulfobacterota > Desulfobacteria > Desulfobacterales > UBA11574 > S5133MH16. Next base: position 1,394 of record JAYEFV010000021.1, read on the forward strand.
AACTGTTCTTTCGAGTACATCGAAGTTTTATGGTCAATCTTTCCAAGATTGAGGAGCTCTCCTCAATTCGGAGTGGTCGTTATCATATCAGGGTAGATAATAAGGAAAAGACTGTAATACCAGTCAGCAGAAAAGGGGTCGATAAGCTACGAAAAATCCTGAGATTCTGATCACCCCAACCTCCTTTATCCTCCTTAAATTACCATTCGTCATTTTATATTGTCATTCAACTATTTCTATTTGCAGTAACACATGATTTTATGGCATCAGTATAAATAATTGTAATCCGAAGATTACGGCCCCAAAATGAATACTAAGGCAACATCACTACACGGAAAAATTAGATACTATAAGAAAGCCCTGGCTTTTATGGAAAAGCCTGGGCTTTTGTTTTTTTAAGAACATTTTACATTATTGAAAGGAGGTTTTTATGAAAACCGTTTTTGTAAACGTAGAAAAATGTATAGGTTGCAGGCATTGTGAGATTGCTTGTGCGAAAGAGCATTCTAAAAATAAAGATTTGCTCTCTATTTTAAATGATGATCCACAGCCTCAACCCAGGATAAGCGTTGGTTTGGGAATAGATTTTATGAAGTTTCCCAATCGCTGCCGGCATTGTGATCCCGCCCCCTGTCATCAAATCTGCCCTACAGGAGCAATCTATAGAGATGAAGAATTGGGTTCTGTTATTGTTAAAGAGACCAATTGTATATCCTGTGGAATGTGTGCCATGGTATGCCCATTCAGCGCGATTACTTTTCACCGGACTCCTGTTACAAGCACGCTTATCTCATATAAATGTGATGATTGTATTGAGCGCCAAAAAGACGGAAGAGAACCGGCCTGTGTTGAAGCATGTAAAGCAGGTGCTCTTGTTTTTGGAGATATTAATGAAATAATAAGTGGTTTAAAGAAAGATGTTGTTATGAAAATAACAAAAGATATTAAAGGGATAGAACCATCTGAAGTGCCGGAGAATATTAGAATATTTCAAAGTATAAAAGAAAAAATTGCTCAGTTAGGGCCGATGCCCTCATCAAATTAAGGAGGTAAATGATGGATAATATAAGATATGATTCTGATAAAATTAAAAAAATGGTCGAAGAAAGAACCACTGATGAGTCTGCAAAACCTGCTTTGGAGATCACCTTGAAAGAGGGGATTGAAACTGCATGGGACAGGCTCGAAAAGCAGCAACCACAATGTGGGTTTGGTGAATTAGGGGTATGTTGTAATCGATGTACCATGGGTCCGTGTAGAATAGATCCTTTTGAAGGCGGTCCTGAAAGAGGCGTTTGTGGAGCAAACGCTGATCTTATTGTTGCCAGGAATTTTTTAGATGACCTTTCTACAGGAGCTGCAGCCCATTCAGACCATGGTCGTGAAGTCGTTGAGACCTTGTATGAAACCGCTACCGGAAAAGCTCAAGGGTATGGTATTGCAGATGTAGAGAAATTAAACACGATTGCTGCTGAATTAGGAATAGGAATAGAAAATAGAGACAAAAATGAAATTGCAAAGGATGTTGCCCTTGCCTTACTGGAAGAATTCGGCACAATAAAAAATAGTATTCAATTTGTTGAAAGAGCGCCGGAACAGACCAAAAAAATCTGGAAAACAGCCGGTATATATCCAAGGAGTGTTGATAGAGAAATTGTTGAAGCAATGCATCGCATACATATGGGTGTTGGTGCGGATTATGCCAATATTCTTCTTCATGGATTAAGAACATCTCTATCAGATGGCTGGGGCGGTTCAATGATGGCAACAGAAGCTTCTGATATCCTTTTTGGTACGCCTGAAATTAAAGAGACCTGGGCTAATATGGGAGTTTTAAAGGAAGATATGGTAAACGTTGTTCTCCATGGGCATAATCCTATTCTGTCTGAAATGGTGGTTGAGGCTGCGGAAGACCCTGAACTGAAGAAACTGGCTGAAAAAAATGGCGCTAAAGGAATTAATCTTGCCGGAATGTGTTGTACAGGTAATGAACTTCTGATGAGAAAAGGCGTCCCTGTAGCAGGAGATATGTTGAACCAGGAATTAATTCTGGCTACCGGAGCAGTCGAAGTCATGGTTATCGATTATCAGTGTATTTTTCCTTCTATTACACAGACAGCCGGCTGTTTTCATTCAAAAGTCGTTTCCACAAGCGAAAAGTCAAAAGTCCCTGGTGCAGTTCATATGGAATTTCATCCGGAGACAGCATCCGATACTGCTAAGAATATTATAAAAATGGCTATTGAGAACTATCCAAACAGAAATCCTGACAGGGTTAAAATTCCGGGAAAACCAATGAAAATGATGGCAGGATTTTCTGTGGAAGCTATAGTTAAGGCATTAGGAGGTACCCCCAAGCCACTTGTAGATGTAATAGCAGCAGGAAAGATCAGAGGAGCGGTAGGAATTGTAGGATGTAATAATCCTAAGATTAAACATGATTACGGTCATATTCAGCTTGCCAAAGAATTGATCAAAAAAGATATACTTGTTGTTGAAACAGGATGTGCAGCTATAGCTTCGGGGAAAGAAGGGTTATTATTGCCGGAAGCAGCAGAATTAGCTGGAGATGGGTTGAAAGAGGTTTGCAAAAGTCTGGGTATTCCTCCGGTTCTTCATATGGGTTCATGTGTTGACTGTTCTCGAATTCTTGTCCTGGGAGCAGCGTTGGGTAATGCTTTGGGAGTTGGTATTGATCAGCTTCCCCTGGCAGGAGCTGCACCAGAATGGTATTCGCAAAAAGCAGTATCAATAGGCTCATATTTTGTATCCTCCGGAGTATTTACTGTTCTTGGAATACCCCCTAAGATATTTGGGAGCAGTAATGTTATAAACCTGGTTGCAAAAGATTTAGAGAACGTTGTTAACGCAACTTTTGCTGTTGAACCGGATCCGGTTGCTGCTGCAAACTTGATATCTGATCATATAGAAAAAAAGAGGAAGAATTTGGGAATATAGAATAAGTAAGCGTTTGCAGGTTCAGGGTTCACCGTTCAGGGTTGGTTTTCTTTCGACGGTTCTTTAACCTCTGAACCCTGAACCTTGAACCGGATAACCTAAATAATAACGACTTAAACATTCATTATGTGCCGATAAACATATTGTGAATTAAGCAAGTTAGGCTTAAAGGATAGAGGTAAATCATGAAAGTAGCAATAATAGGAATGGGACCGGCAGGCGTAAATGTTGTTAAAACATTAAGAAACAATGGTTTTAATGACAGTATTACTATGTTTTCTGCTGAAAAAATCCCTCCATATTCACCACCGTCCCTTGGCGAATATCTTATTACAGGAAATGAAGATGCTCTGTTCTGGGAAGGTAAGGACTTTTGCGGAAAATATAATGTCAATTGTAAGGCTGGTGAAAAAATCGCTCAAATTATGCCTGGAGAAAAAAAACTAAAGACTGAGAATGATGAAATTTTTGAATTTGATTATCTGGTTATAGCTACGGGTACTTCATTATATGCACCAGTTAAGGGTTCGGATAAAAAAGGCATTTCTGATTTTAAAACATTTGTTGGGACAGATAAAATAAAAAGAATGGCGAAAGAAGATAGAGAGAAAACTGCCATAATTGTTGGAGGGGGATTTATCGGAGTTGAAATTGCTTTATGTCTTGCGAAGATCGGAATTAAAGCTTCTGTGCTCAACAGAAGGGGTTGGATAATGCCTCGTCTAATAGATACCGAAACTGCTAAATATGTTGAAAATGATCTTCGCTCCCAGGGTGTTAATGTAATGTTAAATACAGAGGGGAAGGAATTTATTGGAGAAGAACATGTTGAAGGCCTTTTAACCACAGATGGAAGGGAATTAAAGGCGGATATTTATATAACAGCAACAGGTGTTAAACCCAGTATTGATCTTATTAAGAATACTGATATTGAATATGACACAGGAATTATTGTAAATGAAAACCTCCAAACAAAATATCCTTATATCTATGCATGCGGGGATGTCGCAGAAACAGTCGAACTTGTTTCCGGAGAAAGGAAAATTCATGGTTTATTTCCCGTTGCAGTAAATCATGCGGAAACTGTAGCATATAATATTTTGGGTATGAAAAGGGAATATGAAAGACAAATAAATATGAATTCTTTAAAAAAATTGGGTTTTAAACTCATAGTCGTTGGGAAACGAGAAGGGGAAGAAATCAAGTATAAAACTGAAAATATTTTACGCAAAATATATATTAAAGATGATAAAATAATAGGATTTGTGTTATTGGAGGATATATCTAATGCAGGAGTTTATTTATCTCTTTTTACTAAAAGAGTTAATGTTTCAAAATTTAAAGATAAACTTTTATCAAAATATTTTTATCCAGGAATATTGATGACTCAAATTTTATAAAGCCATAAAACATTGATTCAGAGGCCGAGCATATTACAGAGAAAAAGAAAAGTAGTTATGCCCATGGAATTGAGCGAGACAAAACTGCAAGGTGAACTTTTAAAATTGGGATGCTGTATTATAGACGTGTTGAATTTTAAAAAATAATTTTCCTGATAAGATTTGCAAGTTTTTTCGAGTTATGCCTTACTATGCCTCCTGAAATATCGAGGATATCGGAAGCGTAAAGCCGGCGGTTTTCCAACCATTTGTCATTGCCATTAATTTCAACAAACTCCGCTTTTTGTTCCCTGTATTGCTCAAGAAGTTTTTCTTCCGGCT
>JAYEFV010000022.1:0-6067 GCA_034658755.1 Thermodesulfobacteriota bacterium
AGATCCTCTTGATGCTCTATGAAGGCGCCCTCATCTCTCTGAAAATCGCACGCAGAGGAATCAGAGAAAAAAATCTCAAACTAAAGGGCGAGAAGATTTCAAAGGTTTTGGCGATCCTGACGGAGCTTGACTGTGCGCTTGACAGGGAAAAGGGTGGAAAGCTGGCAGAGGACATAGCCGGTATATACCGCTATTTGATGAACCGGCTGACCGTCGCAAATGTCAAAAATGATCCGGAAGTACTGGAGGAGGTGGAACGGCTCCTGGGCGAACTGTACGAAGGTTTCAAGGGGGCGGCCGTCCAGATGGCCGGCGGGTTTGTTCATGCCGAAAACAATGAGCCGGAAATGATGAGAGGAGTGAGTATTGCAATCTGAAACACATGAAACTCTGTACAGAAGTCTTGCGGATATTACCGCCAGAATCAAGTCCGCGCTTGGGGAAAACGATGCCCGGGCGTTCATAGGTTTGGCTGAGGAACACAGGGATGTGATGTATTCGCTCAAGCGGGCGGGCTTAAGCCAGGATGCCGGACTGATCGACCTGGTAAAAGAAACGCGCGATCAGGTTCATGAGGTTGTGGTGGAAATCGATAAACAGCGGGATGAACTCTGCCGGCAAATCGTGATGTTTGAAAGAAAAAAAAGGGTCTCTGCCGCTTATACCGGAAATAGGCTTCCCGTAATGGCATTTATATGATTTTTTCTAAAGTTTTCATTAAATTGTAGGACAAGAAAATAAAGTCTGAAAAATAATCCTATAATCAAGATAAGGAGGTGTGGATTATTATGAGAGTTGAACCTATTACAGCATCAGTAAAAAGCGAAGCTCCAGCTGTTCAGGCAAGGCTTCCTGCAGAGCAGGCCACCAACCAGAAAGATAAAGAAGTTCAACAGGCTGTTAAAAGCCTGGATTTACCTGACTTGGAAGAACTGGCGGTAGATGTGCTGAAAAATCTTAATATTATGCATAATGTAGATCTGCGATTTTCAGTTCACAAGGCTTCCGGGCAAATGATGATAACTGTAATTGATGAATCTACCGGAAAGGTTATAAGAGAGATACCATCAAGCGAGATATTAGAACTTGCTGCCAAAATGGACGAGATGGTTGGTATGATATTTGATCAAAAATGTTAAAACAGATCTTGGAGTTATGTCTTGATAAATGCCTGAAGAAACGAGCCGGCAAATAAAAATCCTTATTGTTGATGATGAAGAGGCCGTGGCGGATATCCTTAAGGATTTTTTATCCTATAAGGAGAGATCGATTGACGTCTGCTATGATGGTGTGGCAGGAATTGAGAGCATACAAAAGAACTTTTATGACTTGATAATTGTTGACCTGGTTATGCCCAAAGTCGGGGGTCTGGACATTCTGAGGTATGCAAAAAAAACCAATCCTGACGTCCTTGTTATTATTATCACCGGTCATGCATCATTAGAGACAGCGGTAATGGCCATAAAAGAGGGCGCTTATGATTATATCAGGAAGCCCTGCAAACTTGAAGAAATAAGAATTGTTGTAGAAAATGCCATAGATAAGATAAAATTATATAGAGAAAATAGAGAATTAATTAAAAAATTACAGGATGCCTATAATGAGTTGATGGCTTATAAACAAGAAAGAAATGATAATAAAAAAAATGCAAATATTAATTTTTTTTCTTCAGACACGCCAAGCCTCCATTATCTCTACAATAACAGTTCATTTGCCAACAATTATATCGAGAAATTGCAAGCTCTCTCTTTCTTAAAAGATAGTGGGAACCTGACTGAAGACGAATTCAAGACTTTCAAGCGTAATCTCCTTAAAATGATCGACCATGAACAATAACTGAACAGGATCATTGATGGAAGAACATTTAAAGATACTTGTGGTTGATGATGAAGAGTGCATTCGGGATATTTTTCAAGATTACTTAACATCTACTACTAATCATACAGTATTAACTGCAAACGACGGTCTTGAAGCTTTTGAGATAATCAAGGCAGAAGAAATCGACTGTTGTTTTACAGATCTTTCAATGCCCAGGTTGGATGGCCTGGAACTCGCCCAGAGAATTAGCCAGCATGACAACACAATTCCGGTTGTTGTAATGACCGGATATCCTTCCATGGATAATGCCATAGAGACCCTTAAAAACGGTGTCGCAGATTTTATAACCAAACCATTCAGGATGAATCAAATTCTTCCCACTATTAACAAAGTTATGACTGCAAGATCGCACTTTGTTGAGAATATTTTATTAAAAGAGGAGGCTGAGAAGGGCAGGAAACTGATTAAGATCAATCAGGAATTACAGGAAAAATTAAAGGAGGTTGAGACCATAAACCTGATTTTTCAAAATTTGGATCAGGCGACAACCAGTCAGGACCTTTTTAAGGTTCTGGTTAATTTGTCTGGAAGAATTACCCAATGCGATGAAGCGCATTTTTGTTTTTTTAATCAAGGCATGAAAGATTATGATATAATCACCTCTTTCTTTAGAGATCAAAATAAAAAAAAGTCGGATGCAGTACATATAGAAAAAAAGATAGCTAAAAAGGTTGCAAATGACGGCATGCCTTTTCTTATAAGAGGGAACAATGGAAATAGAGATATAATAGCTATTCCTCTCAAAATAAGGTCCAGTGTCTTTGGTATCCTAACATCGATTATTGGAAACGGAGCATACTGTTTCAGTGAAAAAGACCTCTATTACTTAAATTTTTTGGTAGAGAAGGCATCATTTCTAATAGAGAACCTTGCTCTTTATGAAAATATTTATGAAAATCTTTTTTCCACGCTTTATGCCTTTGTTGAAACAATTGAGGCAAGAGATCCATACACCAAGCAGCATTCCGCGAACGTATCAAAATATGCGATGTCAATCGCAAATGCTAACGGTTGCTCGCAGGATGAGATAGCCAAGTTAAACGTTTCCGGTAATCTGCACGATATCGGAAAGATAGGTATCCCTGACAGTATTCTTTTAAAACCCGGCCGGCTTACAGATGAAGAGTATGAGATTATAAAAAAGCATCCTGTAATCGGAAGCAATATTATCGGTCATTTCGGCATGTGGACAGATGAACAGAGCATAATAAGACACCATCATGAAAGATTCGACGGGAAAGGGTACCCTGATGGTCTTAAAGGAGAAGAGATTCCGTTTCTTGCTCGAATTTTGTCTGTGGCGGATGTTTATGATGCGCTAACCACTGATCGTTCATATAGAAGCAAGATGCCGGACCATGTTGCTGTTAAAATTATCAGAGAAAATGCGGGGAGTCAATTTGATCCTAAAATTGTAAAGATCTTCCTAAAGCTTCATAATAGGGGGGAAATCAAGGTTTAGTTAATGGAACGGGCTTATCCGGATTTATGCTATAGAATGTATAAGATCTTGTGAGCGCTTTGCCATGTAGAGTTTTGCGTCAGCCTTTGAGATTAATTCTTTTTCGTTTTGCTGAAAATGGAGCTCGCTGGTAGTAGAAATACCACAGCTTATTTTTACCTTGATTTTTTTAGATTTCCACCTGAAGTCATGATTTTCAACAGCAGATAATACCCTTTTCAAAAGCATTTCTGATCTTTTCATTTCAGTATCAGGTAGAATGATTGCAAATTCGTCACCCCCATATCTGGCCAGAATATCCGTCTGTCTTACTGAAGTTTTTAAGCACTCAGCCAGATCCTTAAGTACAAGATCGCCTGCCTGATGGCCTTGAGAATCGTTGATAACCTTGAAGTTATCTATGTCAATCATGATTAGGGAAAGCGATCTCTTATATCTTTTTGCCCTTTGGAATTCTTTTTGAATAATGTCCTGGAACCCTTTGTGGTTTAAGATGCCGGTAAGCCCATCTTTAACCGTCAATTTTTTAAGCCTGTGATATTCCTGGGCGTTTTTCAGTGACATGGCCAGAATGTTGGATATGGTTGATAGCAACTCCAGTTTTTCATTGTCGAAATCCTCCCCTTTTTTTGGTAGAATAACAAGCAAACCCAGAGGCTTTCCCGCTAAAGTTAACGGCATGACCCGCTGTTTGGAAAAAGATATGGAATCGGATGAAGAAATTTTGACACTGGATGAATATAGATGAAAATCAATCTCTTTTAATAAAATTTTTTCTCCCGATAGGGAGTAAAATTTATCGGCTATGTCTTGTTTTAAGTTTTCCAGTATTTCTTTGTTGATTTCCTTTTCCGACAAATGGAAGGCAAGATTCCACCGGGAACCTATGCGGTAAAGCATACCCAAGAGAGCGGGTTTAATAACATTTAAAAGGCCTGCGTCTAAAACCCGGGGAAGAATCATACTCCAGTTCATATCGTATGCAACTTTGGTGGTGAGTCGATTGATAAAGCTAAACTCCTGATTTTTCCTCCTGAGGTCTTCTTTTTCCCTTTCAAGGCTCTGGTTAACATCTTTTAAATCATTGATCATTCCCAAAATTTCAATAAAAGATTTTCTATTTTCCATTCCACCTAAAACGGCTTTATAGACCCCCTTGGAAATATTGGACCGCGAAATAAACCCATAAGCCCCCGCTTGGAGTATCTCAGATATTTTTTCTGCTTTTTTGTTTTCACCATAAAGGATAAAACAGAACTTGGAGCTGTTTTTCTGTAGAAGACGGATCCAGTTACAGGCCCGATCCCCAATAAGGTCGTAATCGGCAAGAATTGCAGCAAAATCATTTTCAAGAATGATATCTTCCACCTCTTCGGAAAGAGGCATGATATCAACATCAAAACCTTCGGGCCCAAGGATTTGTTCGAAAAGATTCCAGTCCTTTTTTTGATTGCTTACAACTAGGATTTTATCATCCATACGTATGCCTTTCAAAAACCAATGCGAATTTTTCAAGAAGAGTCGATCCAGTCTTATAAAAGTTTATAGAAAAACTGGAACATGGTATCCTCTTGAAAATGTTTTTGCATTTGTTTCTTTAAGATTACACGCAATATTTGTGCCAGTATAGAAAGAATATAAATTCTAACTAAAATTTGCAGAATTTAGGTCCCCTTTTAATAAGCGCCGCCGCCGAGGATACCACAGTAGCAAAGCCATGTTATAAAACAGGGGAAAACAGGGGAGAAAAGTTCGTCCCCGGAGGGGTAAGTTCAGGGAGTGTCAAAATATTAACATTATCGACAAAAAAACCGGCATCAAAACATTTAGGTTCAGGGTTCAGAGGTTTAGGGTTAAATCTATTATGAAATTTTCCATCAACACTGAACGGTGAACTCTTAATCTGTGAACGCTTACTAATAATATTATCTGTGTCCTATTTAACTTGATGGTATAGGAATTTTTAACCTATCGGTGGTATGATAGTTGCATATTTTGCTTTCGATTTATTATTTTCCATTCTTATTTTTTTCATTCAAGGTGATTGATATGCAACTGGAAGAGAGACGTTCCTTTGTCAGGGGAAATTTTTCTTTTAACGTCAAATTCAAGACAATGACAAAGGATGAATATGAAGATCTGAAAAAATCTAATGAGGCAATTTTCCCACCGTTTAACCAAGAACAGAGTGTTGAAGTTAATGATAGAGAGATGAATGATGGCCATCCTGTAAGCGCCTCATTGATAAATCATCTCGTCCAGATAGACGAAAAACTGGATCAGATTCTAGACCTTTTATCAAAGGATAAAACCGTAAAGGGGCTGTATAACCAGGGAGTGGGGCTAAATATTAGTGGCTCAGGAATGAAAATAATGGTGGATAGGCACCTTGAACATGGACGGATCATTCATGCAAAGTTTTATCTCTCGAAGTCTCCTCTTGTTTATATGGACATATTTGGTGAAGTTGTCCATGTCACGCAGGTGGATAAAGACGGTCGGACCCATTACAATCTGGGGATAAAATTTCTTGATATCAGCATAAATGACAGGGAAAGGATTATTTCTTCTGTTTTTCAAAGGCAGAGGGGGAATATTAGAGAAATAAAAAGTGGGCTATAATTTTCTTTTTTCATAAAAATCGGAAAATTTTTCCGCTATCCTTTGGTTGGGAAGGGTCTTTTTTGCTATAAAAAGGAAAAAGTTGATCTGATAATGTGTGACTGG
>JAYEFV010000023.1:0-6063 GCA_034658755.1 Thermodesulfobacteriota bacterium
CGAAAACAACTCCTAAGAAAGGCCCTGGATTAAAAGTAAAAGCAACTTTGGTTCGGAAGAGATATAAAAAGGGCCAAAAAGTTTCTGATAAGGAAATGTCTCAACTTCAATTGGAAAATCATGATACTTTGCCTAATTGGAATTACACGATTTCGCCAACAAAAATGTGAAGTTATTTATTGTTGACCCCTATACAGGCCGCTCTATAATCCTGCCCCTATCCAAAGCTATATAACCCTTATACCTAATTTACAGGAGACTCACATTCTTTAAATCCTCAGAAGAGAGCTCAAAATCAAAAATGCTGAGGTCTTCCCTCATGTGCTGCTCAGAAGACGTTCCGGTAAGAGGCACAATACCAGATTGACTGAGATATCGAAAAAAGATTTGCGCTTCAGTTTTTTTATACTTCTGAGCAATGGTTCGAACGGTATTGCTGGCTAGAATATGAGGATTTGCAGTAAGGGACCAAAAGCTCTGGTAAATAACTCCATGATTAGAACACCAGTGACGCAAGTCTGCATCATACCCCGTTTCCTGATAAAACCGATTTTGTACAACCGCTGGCTTCACGTTGGCATCGGCATAGAGTGAACTAATCACTTCAATATCGTAGCAGTTGCTGATTCCCAACTGATGAGCTCCACCAGTTTTTTGAATTTTTTCCATTGCGCTCCATACCTTCATCAAAAGCGCGTGGGGCGCCATTGGTGAATGTAGTACTAGAGAATCTACATATTCTGTTTGTAGGTTTTTTTTCGATGCCTCAAAGGATTGGGCGACCTGCAACTCAACAGGGGAATTTTTATCGTATGGCACTTGTCTTGGATCCTGACCAGAAAGTGGGGTGAATTTGGTTTGTAGGAACAAGGCCTCACGTTCGATACCATGGTCTTTCAGTCTGTGAAGCGCTGCTCCTACCAGTGGCTCGTTATAGTGTTTGGGTTGACAAGCGGTATCAATCCCCCTAAATCCTGCCTGGATGGCTTTCACAACAAGATCTGCCGTGCGGTCCTTTTTCCAGGCCGTGCCGTAAATAATCCGTGGCATTTTTACGCCGGCAGAAGTTGCTAACCATTTCTGATCTACCATTATTAAGACTCCTATATTTAGTACATTACAACTAATATGCTGTCATGTTTGCGCAAGATATTATGCAACGCTAACCGGGGGCGAGCCTCGCGAACTTATTGATATTTATTAATTAACGTTCCAAAGCCATGCGCTATTGTAATAAGAAAATAATTAACGCTAAAGTTCGGATTGAGAATACCTCACAAAAGTCCGGGTTGTCAAAACCTTTGATCGCTTGTGGGACTCTCAGGATATCAGCCGACCGGAAATCCTGTGCAACATCAGTCTGATGTCTGACTGCTCTTTTATGAATTTTCAAGCTTTTTTATCATTTCTATGACCTACCGTAGATTGAGATTGAGGATTGCACGAAGATTCCCTTCCTCGGGCTATCTTGATCCGCTTTCCGGAGCTCTTCAATCAAACCGGAAAGGGTCTTCTTTCGATCCATGCATCCCCATACTTCTTGGCTGCCTCCGTGATATAAATGAAATAGGAGCTTATGCGGCGGGAGTCGACGATCTTATTGGTGATACCATCTTCCGTGAACCGGAAATGCCTCCTGGGTTCTTCGAAGGGGGTGTTGATCACCGGGTTTTCGATAACAACCTGTTTCATATATCCCTTTCCTTTTCGTGAAGGCCAATGGCTCAACCGAATAGGTGACAAGTCAAAGTTTCATCAATCTTACATGGGACACCGAATATAAGATATTAAGAACATTATTGAATAACCTATCAAAATAAATCATAAACATCAAGGGAAATCAGGCGGTTGAAAGACCACAAAATCTCACTCTTTCCCAGGGACGTGAGGGCACGATTACGCCTATGTTATGAGGCTGCATGGACCGTGGTGTCAAAAGGGGTTATGAATTGATAATCTGTATGCCTAACAGTAAAAAGTCAGGATGAAGCAAACGGCGTTTTCACACTGATTTCTGCTATGGAAATGTAAATATCAGGGGCCCGAAAAATTTGGGATATCGTTTTTCAATAAGGGCAAATCCTTTTTACGAGGTTTGCCTTTTTGACTTTGTTGTGGACTTATGCGATATACGTAATCGGAGCTAACTGACTTCGGGTTGTGCGTATGGCAAGATATGCCATCTTCGATTTCGGTTTGGAATCTTCAATTTCCAAGAATTTGCGACTAAGGCACGACATTGCTCACTTTTGAATATAGGGCCGCACCGCTAAAGATTATTAACATCCATTTCTCATCCCATTTCATTCAATTCAAAATTAACCTTTTGAGATAAAACATATATCGCTTGATTAAAATATTACAATATATTAGTGATAGCTATTGTTTAAATTTTTAAAGATAAGGGATTAAGGTTTCACTGTATTAAATGTTGTGTGATTATAATGTTGAAATTATTGAAGTAATTTCTTAGGGGTGATTGACTTTATAATTTCCATAAGAATATTTCTGGCTAGAATAGGGAGGTCTATATGGGTGTGATTACAGTTTCCAGAGGTTCATATAGTAAGGGGAAAAAGATTGCGGAAAAACTCGCTCAAAAGTTAGAGTATGACTGTATTTCAAGAGAGATTCTCTTGCAAGCTTCAGAGCAATTCAATGTAAAAGAAGCAAAGCTTATCCGAGCGCTCCATGATGCACCCTCTTGATAAAAGACGATGAAGAAAGGCGAAAATGGGGCATAAGCCTTTATGGAATCGATACTAAATATTGTGAACTTTATGATATTGTCTTACGAATTGACAGTTTAAAGGTGAATGATGCGGTTGAGATTTTGTTTGATATCGCAAAGCGACCTTGTTTTCAGACAACTCCTGAATCTCGAATGATTTTAGAAAATAAGTTTTTAGCTGCTAAAGCTTATTCAGCTATAGTACATAAATTTCCTAAAGCTAATGTAAAATGCAAAGATGCAGTTGTCTATGTAAGCGTTGAATCGAACTTATCTTTAGAAATGAATATATCCAAACAAATCAAGGTTCTGTTGGAAAATATTGCAGAAATTAAAGAGGTTAGGTCAGGTGTAATCCCATTAGGAACAGATTAAATAAACACCAAACCAGCTATATGCTTCATGATCAACCTTAGCTTAAAAAACGAAGGCAGGGTCATTAATTTGGCCCTGCCTTTTTTATTAGTGTAGCCGGCAGATACCTGCTATCTATACGTACCGGAAAAGCAATATTGAAGGTTGTGATATCGAATTTCTATGGTGTCAGATTATCTCCGATTATGTTTCAATAACCCTTAATATGACCAAAAAATCGCGCAAAGTTACTGAAACATATTCGTTTAAAAAAATCCCCACATTTCCCCATTATCCATAATCATTCCATAACGTTCCATACTACAAACCCACAGCCCTCTAATGTCTCCGTTTATCCATGCCTCCATCATCAATGTATCATAATTTGACCTAAGCCGAGGGGATATTGGGGACGCACTAGACTCACTGGAATTGATAGCGCTTCGCGAGGGAAGAAAATCAGGTAGCTATTGTCTGTTTGTTTGACGGAATCTTGCTTAAAATCAATTCCTTTAACCCTGAACCTTGAACCCCGATCTAATAATTAATAATCAATTGCTAATTATTAATTGTTAAACATTGATTATTAACCATTATTTATTCAACCCTGAACCGTGAATCTTAAGCAACATGTTTTGATTTGAATGCCTTGGACAGCGATGCATCCATTACCGCTTCGTAACCGGTTAACCGGGCCACAACCACATCCTCTGAGTCCAGGAATGTAAAATCTCCCGTCATTTTATGATCGGTTACTTCTTTTACTTCAAGGACCGCGGTTACTCCGTCGGTCGGAAACGCGTCTCGATACTGGCGATAACTGGCGCTGTAGCTGGGCAAAGAAAGGGTTTTCCGTTCTTCAAAGCACCATATAATGGCCATTTGACATGCGCAATCCAGAACCAGGGGATCGGCTATCCATTTGCTTCTTAGCGGATCGGTCATCCATGTTGCGGGGGGTGGCGCTGAAGAAATTCGTGCGGCCACGGACCGGGGGGAATACCCGATGATTTCCCGGATCCCCCGAAGTTCCAAACCGTGAAACAGGATTTTTTCGTATATTTCGTCGATGGTTCTGGAATAACCATTTGTGCCCATGTATTGGGATTTATCAAAATAGGGGGGCTTTTCTATCTTGTCGGTTAAAATAGCCCGGGCGCTTGAGTGAATAATTTCCATATTATCTTTAATCCCATCCCTGATTTCCACAGCCACCTCAAAAATCGATCCTTTTTTTCGGGTCTTGCCGGCCATAAGGCGGATTAACTTTTTTTTCTGACCGAGCTTGATGCCATGAAAAATACGCATGTCATCCAGGCCGTGAAGCAAAAGACCCGGATTTTCATGCAGAGCGCCGTGGCCGAGCCATTCGGCGATCAGGGCAAAGGGGACCACGGGTTTTCCATCCAGAATATGGGCGTCCAGGATCGGATATGTGTGAACATCGATTTCCCGTTTGACGGTCAGGGAGAATTTCTCTTTTTTCTTTACATCCACGGGTGGTTCCGGACTCGAGCATACGGTTTCGGCGGTTTCCTGCTCTTTTGCCGGAATGATATTGGCACCGATAACCACTTCCACTGGAACGCTGGTCTGGCCCATCATCTCATATATCATGCACATGGCTCCGGTATCCAAAGGAATCAATTCAACGCCGTTTTGTTCAAATTTTCGTTTCAGCGCCGAACATACCATTCCCCCATCCCAGGGTCCCCAGTTGATGGCGGTGACCTTGCAATCCGGTCGTGTTATGGATTCTTGTTGTGCGATCTTGTTTAAAACCTCATTGGCCATGGCATAATCCGACTGACCGTTGTTTCCGATTCGGGCGGTAACGGATGAAAAAAGCACCAGGTATTTGAGAGGATCCTGCCGTGTGACTTCAAGGAGTATGTTAAGGCCCATGACCTTAGTGTCGAAAACCTTTTCAAACTGATCCAGGGTTTTATCGATAATTGTGCGATCTTCCAGTGCACCGGCACCATGAATAATACCTTTGACCGGACCATGCACGGATCTCACTTCATTTAAAATCGAGGTCACTGTATCAAAATCACGAACATCTGCCGAGTAATAGCGCACATGGGCGCCGAGATTTCTGATGGTATCCAGATTTTTGGTGATTTCCCGGTTCGCCATATGTTTTTTATACGCTTTTTCCAACTGTACCGGTGTTATGTTAATGTTCCCGAATTCATTTTCCAGGATTGCCTTTTTAATGGCAGCCTCATCGTGGATTTCGGCAAGCCACTCGGGTTCGGGAGTGGGATCCGAAGATCGGCCCAAAAGCACCAGGGTGGGTTTTGCATGTTCTGCAAGGGCACAGGCTGCGGATGCGGTCACGCCCCGGGCACCACCGGTTATCACAACAACATCTCCCGGGTCCAGGTCTACTTCCCCCTGGGGATACGGCGAAGATTTTAGTTCTAATATAGATCGAGAGTCCGAATCCAGACCCACTTCAACCAGGCCGGAAGGATTGGAATTTAACAGTTCGGCCACAACCGCTTTTGCGATCTTAATGTTATTTTTCCAATCCGGTGCGATGTCCATGGCGTGACAGCAGACATTTTCCCATTCAAGGGATGCGGTCTTGGCAAGACCGGCCAGACCCCCCTGTAGCGGGGTGCTAATGCCCCGGCCTTTAAATCCGAAAGCGCCGTCAAGTCGGGTGATGGTGGCAAACAGGGCACCGCCTTTTGCACCTGAATCCAGAAGATCCGGACCGAGCTGCTTTGTCAGTATAAAGGAATGTTTTAAAAAACGTTCATCCTTCATCTGGTTTTCAGCCACCATGACCAGTCCGGCAGCGTTCTTTACCGACGTTTGACCGGCTACAATGTCTGAAACCATCTGTTTTGATAAAAGGACCGCATCGATGTTCTGCGATGAAAATTCATGATAAATGGCTTCCGAAAGTCCGGTTTCATCATCCGTGATAAACACCTTGTGGTTGGCAGGCAGTGCGAGTCGGACAT
>JAYEFV010000024.1:0-6052 GCA_034658755.1 Thermodesulfobacteriota bacterium
CATCCCGCATGGCTGCGTTGCTCGTCGGTTAAATAGCCTGCTATTCGCCCTCCTCGCGCCTTGCCATGCGGGCGCCTCAACCCCTGAAAATGTAAATTTATTTTTTCGCGAACCCTAAATCCTGTCTGTATGCGCGGCCACATCCATCACCATGATCACAATGTCCAGATCTTTGCCGTGTCGGTCTTTCGTGAGACCCTCTATCACCGCCCTGGGGCTGAACCCCGCTTTCTTGAACATCACCAGTGCGCCGTGAGCTCTAAGCGGGAACTCCACCATGAGTTTCTCCAGCCCGAACTCATGGGACAGGTCCACAAGCTCATTGATCATCAGAGTCGCCAGTCCCTTTCCATGAAACGCAGGCTCCACAACTATCCTGAGGGTGCCCAGATGTTTTCGCCAACCGTAGCCTACCCGGTGAAGGGTTGCGTTGGCCACAACCTTGTTGTCTTTAAAGGCCAAAAGAGGAAACACTCGATCATAGTTCAGTTGGTAGAACCATTGGTCAAGCACTTTTGGGTCGGTGACGTCGTTTCTCACATACTGGAGTACCGATGGGGTAAGCCGGGCAAAAAAATCTCCAACCGGCTCGCGGTCGTTCCGGGTCATTGGCCTTAAAATTATTTCTGTGCCGTCCTTAAGCTTTCCCGTCTTTGTTAAATCTATCATATAAGTCCTCCCTAATATCTAAATATCGCCCTCTCAAGTCCCATGCACAAGCCTTTCCGCGAAGAACTCTGGAAGATTTGCATTCCTTATTTTTTTTATAGTTTCCGACAGATCATACTCCACCAGCCTGAATTTTAATGTATTATCTTGGGTGTCAAAGATGAAATATGAGGACCTGGGATCACCGTTTCGAGGCTGGCCCACACTCCCGGGATTTAGAAGGTAAAAATCATCTTCATTCAGCTTGATGATGGTTCCGTCTGAGGGAATTTCAACGGGCGCCACCTTTCCCCGAACATCCCTTTGCCAGATCTTCCTTTTATGGGTGTGACCAAAAAGGCAGATTTTAGCCTTGCCCCATAATCCCTTTTTCATCTTCTTTAAGGTGGATCTTGCCTGGAAAGGGAGGGCAATATAGCTGAACGTATTTTCAGGGGAGCCGTGGCAGGCCAAGGCATAGTGGAAACGACAACTTTCCGGTAGACCATGCAAAAACAGCATATTATTTTTGGTAAGAACGCTTCTTGTCCAAAGGATAGCCTTTCGAGCAAAAATATTGAAGCTCTCGGCAAGGCTCAGGTTGCACGTGGCCTGATCATGGTTGCCTTGAATGGATTGCATCCCGGTATCTCTGGCCAGCTCCACACACTCGTTGGGGCTGGCATTGTAGCCAACCAGGTCGCCCAGGTTCAGGATGCTGTCCGTTCGGTGTTCAAGGTCGCTGACCACCGCCTGAAAAGCTTCGATATTAGAATGGATATCCGAAAGAACAGCTACCCGCATAATAAGTCATTCCAATTAAGTGTTTAAAAGCTCTTTAAATTTATTTTTCAGCCACCTGTTTATAATATCGCCAATAAACCAACGCCCTATAATCGGAAGCAAAATCAAGGCGTAGAAATAAAAATCCCGGGACTTAAAAAAGTTCAAAACTACAATCAAACTGACCATAACCAAGGCGGTCACCACGTTTGAAGCCAATCCTGTGAGTTCGTTGAGCTTAGCAGACATATATTCCTCCAGCTCAGACTCATACAATAGTATTTTTTTTCCTTTTCTTTGCATTCTCAGGATCATTCTTTTTCTAGTCTCCTGCTTTAGTTTCTGGTGATATCAATAATGGCCCTCTAAGGGGAAGTTACGGGAAAGTCCGGACGGATTTTTTTAAATATCAATAGTTAACTATCAATAGCCTGGCGGGGTGTCAAGAGTTGTTCAGAGGTTTTCCGATAAAGAAGAATCATAGTTGCAGATCTCTGTTTTCATTCTTGACTCTCTCAGCATTTTTCGTTACATACGGTTTAAAGGAGATGTATTTAATAGCATTATTACATTGTTAATTTCTAAGCTTTATATCGATCGGCAAGTGGCACATTTGCCCCGGGTGTCTTCCATCCGATCACGAATAAATACGCCTGCCATAGTGATTCAGAATGTGCAAGAGGTTTTTGGCTCGCTTGCATCGTCAGATGATCCCATACAAAAGGGAAAGACGGTCCTTGTTCTTACCCGAAACAAGGGTGCCTTTATCAAGAAATGTCCAGGCACCCGTGCTTACCGGTGCTGCAACTATCAAATTTTGCATATCGGTACATTTTGCACCATGGACTGCTCGTATTGTATTCTACAAACGTACTTTCACCCTCCGGTACTTCAGTATTTTGTCAACCATGATGACCTATTTTTAGAGTTAGATAATCTGTTTTTGAAAAAAAACATAACCCGAATAGGTACCGGAGAATTTACAGACAGCATGATCTGGGAAATGTGGACGGACCTTTCAAGCCGGCTTGTTCCAAAGTTTTCAAAGCAGTCCCATGCAGTACTGGAACTAAAGACAAAAACTACTGCTATTGATGGGTTAAAACGTCTTGGTCACAATCGAAAGACCATTGTCGCATGGTCTTTAAATACGGATCGTGTTATAAAAAATGAGGAGTTGCATACTGCATCTCTCTCAGAAAGACTCCGGGCTGCTGCAAAATGCGAATCCTGGGGATACCCGCTTGGCTTCCATTTTGACCCAATGTTTATATATGATGGCTGCGAAGAAGAATACAGGAAGGTTGTTGAAAAGCTGTTTTCCCATGTATCGTCAAAGAATATCGTATGGATCAGCATCGGCACCTTTCGTTTCATGCCGTCTCTAAAATCTATCATAAAAAAACGATTTCCCGAGTCAAAGATAATTTACGGAGAATTCATATCCGGTCTGGATGGAAAGATGCGCTATTTTAAGCCGTTGCGGATTGAACTTTATCGTAAGATGGTCTCCTGGATAAGGGAATATGATCCTGAAGTTGTGATCTATTTTTGCATGGAAGATGATGAGGTATGGCAAAAATCCATGGGATTTATTCCGCAAGATCGCGGCGGTCTGCCGAAAATACTCGATAAAGGTGCTGTCAGAATTTGCGGATTGAATGTGGGTTGATTGTGAGGAAATATCTTTTTTATTTATTTGTATTTTTTTTAACTATTTTTGTATCCGATTTTTTATCCGGGAAACCGTTATTAGCCCATGAGTGGTTTCATGTAAAATGGGTTAATGACGGGGATACCATTGTGCTGGCGGATGGTCGACACGTTCGTTACATCGGGATAAATGCACCTGAAATTGATCATGAAAATAAAAAAGCAGAGTTATTCGGATATCAAGCAAAAAAATATAATAAAACACTTGTATCATCGAAAATGGTTCGCCTGGAATTCGACAAAGAAACCCATGACCGCTACGGTCGCACACTGGCTTACGTGTTTTTGAGCAATGGGGTATTTGTAAATAACGTTATGATAGAACAGGGATATGCTTATTGTTTGTCCCGCAGACCGAACATTAAATATGATCAGGTGTTACTGCAATCCCAGGGCGATGCAATGTCGGCGAAACGGGGGATATGGAGTAACTGGAAAGAAAAAAAGGGGAGGTATTGGGGAAATAGAAGATCAAAACGATTTCATTATACAACATGTCCATTTGGGAGAAGGATTGCCAGAGGAAACAGGATCGTCTTTTTGCGCATGTGGGATGCGTTTTGGGCTGGGTATGCTCCCTGCAAGAAATGTATGGCAGGGGGGAGGTGAGAATTGACGATTGAAATCCGCCAAATACGCCGAAATAGGTCGGCGGAGATGGCGGATTTTCGAGATGGGCTATTCTTTTTCTTTGTTTATTTCCTCTAAAAGTTTTTGTGAGATCTGGGCGGGAACTTCATCATAATGTGAAAATTCCATGGTAAATATGCCGCGACCTCCGGTAATTGATCTGAGTTCCGGTGCATAGGTCAAAAATTCGACCATAGGCACATTTGCCTTAATGACCTGATTTTTACCTTTACTGTCCATGCCGAGGACCCTGCCTCGTCTGCTGTTAAGATCCCCCATGATATCCCCCATGTATTCGTCCGGGGTTGTGATTGAAATACTCATGATGGGTTCCAACAGAACCGGGCCCGCCTCTGCCGCCGCTTTTTTAAATGCCAGGGAACCTGCGATTTTAAAGGCCATCTCAGACGAATCAACAGCATGAAAGGAACCGTCATCCAGAGTAACCTGAAAATCGATGCACGGGAATCCGCCAAGAACTCCCTTCCGGCACGATTCAATAATACCTTTTTCAACAGCAGGTATATATTGCCTCGGAATTGCGCCGCCGACGATTTTATTTACAAACTCAAAACCTTTTCCCCTGGGAAGTGGATCCAAGCGGATCCAGCAATCACCGAACTGACCATGGCCTCCGGTTTGTTTTTTATGTCTTCCTTGAACTCTGACCGTCTTGGTAATGGTCTCTTTGTAGGGGACTTTCGGTGTGTTCAGCCGGACCTCAACGTTGAACTTTCTTTTGAGCTTTTCAACCGCGACCTCAATATGGATCTGCCCCAGGCCGGATAAAAGAATCTGTTTGGTTTCCGGGTTACGAGTAAGCTTTAGAGCAACATCTTCTTCCAATAATTTTGATAGAGAGGTGAATATCTTGTCTTCATCACCTTTTGATTTGGGCTCAAGAGCAAAAGAAATAAGGTCGGGAAGCGGTTCTGCACATTTAAATTTTACCTTGCGACCTTCATTACAAAGGGTGTCTCCTGTGGTCGTTTCTTTTAATTTAGCTACAGCCACAATGGAACCCGGTCCGGCTTTGTTTATTTGTTTCTGTTCTTTACCGGCAAGTCTCAAAAGCTGATTATACCTTTCATTTTTATCTTTATTAACGTTATAGAAAGTCCCGTCTGCCCCCAGTGTTCCTGAAACCACCCTGAATATTGAAAGACGGCCGGCAAATGGATCGGCCACCGTTTTGAACACAAATCCGGAAAAGGGTGCATTCGGATCAGCCTTATATTCTATTTTAGTTTCACCGGTGGAATCAGCAGCGATCCAGGGATCGCGATCAAGGGGTGAGGGCATGCAGTTGACAAAAAAATCCTGCAAAAGATCGATGCCGATATTTTTTGTAGCCGACCCACAAAGAACAGGTACAAATGTATGGGTTAATGTGCCTTTCCTTAACGCATTTATTATTTCATCATCTGACAAGGATTCTCCTTCAAGATATCGTTCCAGGAGTTCGTCGTCCGACTCTATAACATTTTCCACAAGAGCTTCTCTCTCTTCTTCCACCTGATCCTGCATATCATTGGGAATGTCAATTTTAGTTGCTTTACCTTTGCTGTCATATGTGAATGCTTTCATACTTATAAGGTCAACAACTCCTTTAAATTCTGCTTCGGATCCTATGGGAAGTTGAGTAATAATGGGCTTTGGCTTAAAACATTCTGCCGCATCTTTGAATGTACGGAAAAAATCCGACCTTTCCCTGTCGAGTTTATTAATAAAAATAACTGAAGGCAGGTTGAATTCATCTATGAAATCCCAGGCCTGTTCGGTTTGAACTTTTACGCCATCTACTGCATCTATCACCACAACAGTGCCGTCGGCAGCCTGCATGCAAAGCCTTGTGTCTGAAAAGAAATTCTGATCACCGGGTGTATCGATAAGACTGACCGTATGTTTTTTCCAAGTGTATTGATGGAATCCGCTGCTTAAGCTGATGTGGCGTTTGAGTTCTTCCGGCTCAAAGTCCATGATGGTATTTTCATCATCAACGCACCCCAGTCTATTGGTGACACCTGTATTAAAAAGCATTACCTCGGCCAAAGAAGTTTTTCCCGCACCTCCATGGGCCAAAAAAGCAATGTTCCTTAAACTTTCAACATTTTCAGTCATTTAAGCTCCTCTCTGGTAAATTTATTAAAAACGTTTCGGAATCCTATCCCACTATAATCGGAATAAATAAAGTATAGGAACTAAAACTATATTTTCTATATGTTCATCCAAAAAAAATCAAGCTCAAGTTGCAAATTTTAAAGAAATAAAAAATTCT
>JAYEFV010000025.1:0-6010 GCA_034658755.1 Thermodesulfobacteriota bacterium
AATGATTGAAAAGGATAAAGAAGGTGTGAAGTTAAGAAGGTGTGAATGTGAGAAGATTAGAAGAGCAGAAGGTCGGAAGGGCAAGAAGATGAGAAGATCAGAGGGTAAGAATGTGAGAAATGCAGAAAAATTCTGTTTCTGATCATTTTCTAAGAATTCATCTTTTGATCTTCTAACCCTCCGATTTTCTGATCTTCTCAATTACTATAACTGTTAAGAAGGGATTTGTTTTCTATGAAAAAACAATTTGTTATTCTAACAAATGTAGCGCTGATTGCAATCACCCTCATTGCCTGCGGTAGCCAGGAAGAAAAGAAGATGAAGTTTTATGAAAAGGGCCAGACACTATATGAAAAGGGCAATTACGTTAAGGCCGGCCTGGAGTTCAAGAATGCTATCCAGATAGATCCCAATTTTGCCGAGGGTTATTACATGCTCGGGATGGCGGAACTCAAGCAGAGGAACTTTAAAAAAGCTTATGGCAGATTCTCCAAAGCCGTGGAGCTTTCCCCGGATCATCTGAATTCGCAATTGCAGTTAGGTAAATTATTTTTTCTCGCGAGAGAACTGGATAAAGCCTCGGAGAAGGCAGAGCTGATCCTGGAAAAAGACTCGGAAAACCAGGAGGCGCTCATTTTGAAAGGCATGGTTTTGCTGGCCCAAAAAGAGACAGACAAGGCGATAACGCTTTTTAAAGGGCTTTTGGAAAAGGGGGTAAAAAATCCCAATGCTTATCTGATGCTCGCCTCAGCATATTCTCAGAAAAAGGATACTCAAAACACTGAGAAAATCTTAAAAAGCGGAATTGAAACAAATCCGGAATTCGTGCCACTCTATATCACCCTGGCCAATTTCTATGCCAAAAACAAACGTTTTGATGAGGCTACAGTCATCCTGAAAAAAATCATTGAGATGGAACCGCAAAATGTTAACCATTGGTTTAATCTGGCAAATCTTTTATGGGATATCGGCAAAAAAGAAGAAGCAAACAGCCTGCTCAAAGAAGTCATTGCCAAAGATCCTGCCAATGAAAATAACCGGATAACTCTTGCCAGGTTCTACATATCAAAAAAAAGGTTTCAGGAGGCGGAGCAGGTCCTCAGACAGGCCATCCGAAGAAATGAAAAGAGCTTCAGGCTTCGGTTTCAGCTGAGCGAGCTATATGTGAACCTGAAAAAATTCGACAAAGCTGTTGAAACGCTCCAGCAGTGTCTATTGCTGGATAAAGACCCGGCAAATCCCATGATTATCCAGACTAAAAATGCCCTTGCCGTCATCTATCTGATGACCCGTGAGGTAGAGCTGGCGGAAAAAACAGTGAATGAAGTTCTCAAAGAGAACCCCAAAAGCGTTGAGGCCCATTTTACACGGGGTAAAATCTTTCTTTTAAAGAAAAATGGTACGGATGCCGTCTCTGAATTCCGTACCGTGGTAACTGAAAGACCCCGTTCCATCCCGGCATATCTTCGCCTGGCAGAGGCCCATGTTATGAACAAGGAGCTCAACTTGGCCATTGACACACTTCTTAACGCGCTGAAGGTGGCTCCTGAGTCTATAGATGTCATGAGAGCCCTGTCCCAGGTCTATGTCCTTAAAAAAGACTTTACGGAGGCTGAAGCATGGCTGAGAAAGATCCTTGCAAAAAACCCAAAGGATGCCTTCTCGTATAATATGCTGGGGAAAGTCTTTGGGGCACAAAAGGCGTATATAAAAGCCGAGGAAGCTTTTCAGAAAGCCGTGGATATCCGGCCCATGTGGCCGGAAGCAAATAATAACCTGGCCAGGATCTATCTTATTCAAGGAAAAAGAAAAGAGGCTGTGGAAAAATTTGAGGCCGCCTTGAAAACAAACCCTGAAAACCCGGCAGCCTATTTATCCCTGGGATATATTTTTCAGCAAAACGGGGAAAATGGGAAGGCCATGGCGGTTTATGAAAAAGCGCTTGAAAGAAATCCGAACCTCTGGATTGTGGCAAACAACCTGGCTGCGTTGATTAGCGAAGATTCGAATTCTGAAAAAGACCTTGATAAAGCACTTAAACTGGCAAAAAGAGCGCAAGCCCTTCGCAGCGGAGAACCGGCGGTTCTTGACACTTTAGGGTGGATTTACTTTAAGATGGGTGATACGAAAAAGGCCCTTGGTCTTCTGGAAAAGGCTCTATCCGGTGCACCTGACAGCCCTGTATTCAACTATCACATGGGCATGGCGCTTTACCAAAGCGGCAGAACGTATGAAGCAAGGGAAAAACTGGCAAAGGCCGTAGAGGGAAATGACAGGTTTAACGGAAGGGAAGAAGCGGAGGAAATACTGAGAAGTTTAGAAAGTGAGAAGGTGAGAAGGTCGGAAGGGATAGAAGATGAGAAGATCAGAGGGTAAGAAGGTCGGAAGATACGAGATGAAAAGGAAGAAGGATATAAAACACTTTCGTGATCTCGAAGTTTACAGACGTGCTTTTGATGCAGCGATGAGGATATTTCAGATGACCAAAGGATTTCCTGCTGAGGAAAAATATTCATTAGTAGACCAGATAAGAAGAGCTTCTCGTTCTGTTTGTGCCAACACCTCTGAGGCTTGGAGGAAAAGGCGATATATCGCAGTTTTCAAAAATAAAATAACCGATTCCATGCCTGCCCTGTTAAATAGCTTGAGTCATCATGTATTACACCTATGTTTTACAAAGTGAAGTCGATGGTCAATTTTATACGGGTTATACCAAAGATCTCAAGCTACGATTTGACCAGCATAAAAAAGGCCAGGTTGAATCCACCAAGGGAAGATTACCACTAAAACTCATCTACTATGAAGCCTGTTTAAAGCAGGAAGATGCTACAAGAAGAGAGAGTTATTTTAAGACATATAATGGTAAAAGATTTTTGCACAAGAGGCTCAAATCGTATTTAACAGGGTAAAAATCATCAGAAACACAATGCTGGTTGGAATTCAGCCTTGCTTGTCAGTATATAGAAAAGGATGTTTTTGATAGTCTTGATGACGAATATGAACAGATCATCGCAATGTTAAATTCTATGGAAAGAAATGCCGAAAAGTTCTGCTTCTAATCGCTTTGTGTGGACTAATCTTCTGATCTTCTCATCTTCAAATATTCTTTCCCATAACATGGAGGTAATATGAGGCGAAACTTTATATCAGTAGTGGTTATGGCGATCGTTCTTACTACCATATCATCTTTGTGGGCAGCCGATCAACCAACAACAACGACTACCGGGGATTATATTATCGGCCCCGGGGACGTACTGGACATCTCGGTCTGGAATAACGAGGCCTTGACCAAACTGGTGACAGTGCTGCCAGACGGGAAGATCTACTTTCCTTTGATTGGTGAGATTGTAGTCGGTGGAAAGACAGTTGCTTTTCTTCAAAAAGACCTGAATGACAGGATCTCTCCTTTCGTGCCTAACCCAAACCTGTCTCTCATGGTTCAGGAAATAAACAGCCTGTTGATTTATGTTATTGGCAAGGTCAACAGACCCGGCAGACTTGCTTTGAATACCAATATCAACGTTTTGCAAGCACTCACAATGGCCGGCGGACTCAACGCGTTTGCCAACAGAAATAATATCAAAATATTCAGGGAAACAAAAGATAAGACTTTTATTTTACCATTTGAATACGATGATGTTACAGAAGGGAAGAATTTGGAACAGAATATAGTACTAAAGAGAGGAGACATTATCGTAATACCTTAAACTAAGTGAAATAAATACCCTTTTTTGTCATTCCGGCGAAAGCCGGAATCCAGTAAATTCAATGGCTTCTGGATGCCGGATCAAGTCCGGCATGACGGTTTTAGGACTTTTTACGAGATTGTCAAATATTTAATAGAACTTAAAATTCGAAGCACGAAATACGAAATACGAAACAAAGACCTTGGTATTCTTAGATTTTGAGCATTTGAACATTAGAATTTAAAATTTGTTTAGGCCCGCCCTGGCGCGACTTGTTTGGAATAGCCGACTTTCGTATAACTATATCAAAGTAAAACAGTATCAAAGGAAGCCAATTGAAAAACGGTCTGGGCCAGGGATTTCGTGCTTCGTATTTCGAATTTTATAATAAATATGAGGATTTTCATGGCGTATTTCAATAAAATTATTTTTTTAATCTCTTTGGTAGGGCTGGTATTTGTATTCTCCGATGGAGTCATTGCAGACGAATTTAAACTTATTCCTTCCATTGCCGTGCGCGAAGAATATAACGACAACATATTATACACCTCCAGTGATGAAGTAGATGATTGGATTACTACCATTTCCCCGGGACTGGAGTTAATCCAACGTACTGAACGGCTTGATTTGAATCTGTCAGCAACAGTATCTCCAATTTTTTACGCTGACCATAGCGATTTTGATGACGTCGATCAAAACTATCGGGCAAGGGGTAATTATCAGCTCACTTCGTTAATGGGAGTCAACGCAACCGCACTTTACGATGTGAGCAACCGGCCGGATCGAGACATCGAAACTACGGGGATGTTGGAATCTGTTGATGAACGAAAACGGCAGGAATACGGATTCGGAATTGACTACAAGCTCACAGAAATAGCTGCGATGACACTTTCCCTGGGTTATATGCGGGACAAATGGGATTCTAAAGATCTTGATAGACAAGACTTAAAAGCCCCTACTGCAAACTTGAATTTTACCTATAACCTCGGTCAGTGGTGGGAGTCTACAATAAGCAGACTGAACTTTGGATTCGGACGGTATGAATATGAGTACACGGATACATATAATTATTTCGGATCTGTCGGCGTACAGCATTGGTTCAGCGAAACGGTCAATCTGCTGGTCGATTTAGGAGTGCGGTACACGGACTCTGATTTTTATAGGCCTCAACTGGTTTTTGTGCCCCCATCTTCTTATCAGGTTCGGATTGTTAAAGATAACAGTACGGATTTTGGAGGAGTCGGGCAGGCAATTCTGGAAATACAGCGTGAAATAACCCGTGGCAGTATAAGGATCGCCTACGATATCAGACCGGCCAGCGGTGATGGGACGGTGCTTAAACGGACTGATGTTGTATTAAATCTGAGCAGGAGATTTGCAGAAAGCTCGGTAATTGCAATTTCAACCGGTTTTTTTAAAAACAAGGCTGGCAGGGATGAATTTTCTTTTCAGAAAACCGATGAAGACACTTTTTTTATCCGACCGAGGATTCGATGGGAATTTTTTGATAATTATACATTGGAGGCAGGTTACAACTTTTCTTATGTTGATGATCGTGTCGAAAATGAAGATAAGAGACGCAACCTGGTTTATTTGCAAGTTGCTTACGGCTTGCCTTTGTTTGAATAAAATCGCTTTACGATTTTATAAATCGCGGCTACGCTGCTTAATATTTTTTCAGACAGGATCAACATAACAATCCTAACTATCCTAATGCGTTAAGCATCTTAACCATTCAAGGAGTACCTGTATGGAACCAAATGCAATGACCATGAACAACTATTTTACGATTGCAAAACGGAGAAAATGGAGCTTGATTCTACCGGCGTTCATTGTTTTTCTGTGCGCGGCCATTGTTGCTCTGGCCCTGCCATCAATCTATAAGTCCACCTCAACGATCCTTATAGAGGAGCAGGATATTCCGGCTGATTTTGTGATGCCCACGGTGACCAGCTATGCTGAACAGCGCATTCAGTCCATCCATCAGCGGATCGTGAGTTTTTCGAGACTGCTCGAAATAGTCAACCGCTTCAATCTCTATCCGGAACTGAAAAAGAAATGGACCACTGAGAAGATCGTCGAAAAAATGGGAGAGGCCATATTGCTCGAGCCGGTCAGTACTGAGATGGTAAATCGCCGAACAGGAATGCCAAGTGCCACCACCATTGCCTTTACTATTTCCTACCAGGGAAAGCATCCAGAAACGGTACAGAGAGTCGCAAATATGCTCACATCTTTGTTTCTTGAAGAGAATCTGCGAGTTCGGAAAAAGCAGGCCACGGAAACCTCGGAATTTTTGGAAAACGAGATGGATAAAGTAAAAG
>JAYEFV010000026.1:0-20648 GCA_034658755.1 Thermodesulfobacteriota bacterium
GGGAAAATACCTGAAAAGAAAATCATTTCTTATCACCAAACATTTAAAACCAAATACAGAACAAGTATGTAAAAAACCTGAAAGGCGCAGCGGCACTCCAAGAAGTGGTAAAGATAGAAGGGAAAAGCTTTAACAGAAATATAATAAGAATCATATTCAACTATCCTCGCTCAAGGCGAATTCCATAACCCTTGCCCAGACTGACCATAACTACTTAATACTTAAAAAATGAAATTAAGTGCTCAGAGGTTCGGGATTGAATAAATAATGGTTAATAATTAACAATTAATTATTGATTATTAGATCGGGGTTTAGGGTTTAAAGTACAACTGGTAAGGTAGTTAACGTATGTGTTTTAAAGAACTAAACGGTTGACAGCTTCGTAAAAAGTCCAACTTCTGCGTTGCGCTGCATCCTTTGTCACTGCAGCGTACTATAAGCACGCCTCATTCATCAGGATTTGCGCGCCTTGAATTTGAAGCTTTTTACTTTGCCGTCGACTTTTGACTTTTTACGAGACTGTCAACGGTTCAATGATAAATAAAAAACGATCCATAAGTATTAAGTTAAAGTGGTTACTTAAATGGTTTTTGCCTGCGGCTCTGCTTGTGGGTGGAAGTATGGTGCTTTATTGCCTGTATCTTTCATTCCAAATCGATAAACGATTTTCTGGTCGTCGATGGAGTATTCCATCGAGGGTTTTTTCCGATGTCACCATACTATATCCGGGGCAAAAAATAAATCTAATGCTTTTTTATGAAAAACTTCATCGCCTCGGATACCGAAAAGTTTTCCATGAACCACATAGCAAGGGAGAGTTTCGCACCCTTGACGCTTCGGTGGAGCTTTTTCTCCATGATTTTGAGATACCTTCTCTACGCAGGGAGGGGATATGTGTAAAAATAAAGTTTGTGGAGAACCGGATAGAATCGATAATAAATATAAATAATTTTAAACCCATACCGATTTTGGAACTTGAGCCCGAAGAGGTGATGCTCTTTTTCGGCCATGATCGAGAGCGGCGGCGGCTGGTTTTCATGGATCAGGTTCCTCAACATGTCATATATGCGGTTTTGGCTGCAGAAGACAGTCGGTTTTACCAGCACAGGGGACTTGACCCCTTGGGAATATTGAGAGCGCTTTATACCAATCTGCGCTACGTTTCCATACGTCAGGGCGGGTCTACAATCACTCAGCAACTGGCCAAAAACTATTTTCTTACCCCTGAGAGAACATTTTTCCGTAAACTGAAAGAACTATTCCTGTCTCTTACCATGGAGATCATGTATGAGAAGAATGAAATACTGGAAATTTATCTAAATGAAATCTATCTGGGGCAGAAGGCGTCAGAAGCCATCAACGGCATTGGTGAAGCGTCCTTTTTTTATTTCGATAAACCCGTGGAAGAACTTTCACTGATTGAAGGTGCGACAATAGCCTGCCTTATCAGAGGTCCCAACTATTATTCTCCTTATATTGATAAAACACGTTGTAAGAAAAGGAGAAATATAGTGCTTTATGCCATGAAAGATAAAGGATGGATCTCCGATGAAGAACTCGGAACCGCTTTGCTTTCCCCCGTAAAGGCGGTCAGTTATGAGTCATACGGTAAAAAGGCCCCTTATTTTATAGATTATCTGGCCTATCAGCTTAAAATGCTCTATTCTCCACAGGACCTGTCGAGTCTTGGACTTTCCATTTACACGACACTCGACACACAGGTTCAGATGGCAGCGGAAGAAGCACTGCAAAACGGCCTGTTACGGCTAGAGAAATCGAATTTTACATTAAATCGCCAAGATTCCCAAAAAAAACTCCAGGGTGCTGTCGTAGTTATGCAGCCAAAGACAGGGTATATACTGGCGATGGTGGGAGGCCGCAATTACAATGTGAGCCAGTTTAATCGAATTACACAGGCCAGGCGGCAGCCTGGAAGTGCATTTAAGCCATTTGTGTATGTTAGCGGATTGGATAAATTTACTCCTGCCTCAATACTGTCGAACAAGGCTGAGACCTATGAGATAGATGGAACGATCTGGGAACCGAAAAATTATGCGCCTGTTCCGGAAGAAAGAATCAGTGTAAGAAGTGCACTGGCAAAATCGATCAATCTGGCTACCGTTGATTTGGCCATGCGTGTTGGTCTTGATCACATAGCCGCCACGGCAAACTTATTCGGTTTTTCAATACCTGCTAATCCTTACCCGTCCCTTTCACTTGGAGCATACGAGGTAAACCCCTTAAATTTGGCACGTGCTTATTGTGCTTTTGCTGCAGATGGTGTATTACCATTTCCATTGGCTTTGAAGGAGGTCCTGGACGAGCATGGAAATTTACTTGAGCAAAGACATACGAGTATCAAACGGGTAATCTCTCCTGCCAAAGCCTTTATAATAAGCTCTATGCTGCGGAGTGTCGTCCTTGAGGGAACCGCCCGTTCCTTAAAAGATATAGGAATATTATTTCCGGTTGGAGGCAAGACCGGTACAACAAATCACTTTAAAGACGCCTGGTTTGTAGGGTATACACCGGACATCCTTGCGTTGGTATGGGTAGGATTTGATGACGGGTCTTCCATTCATGCCTCCGGCGCCAGGGCAGCCTTGCCGATTTGGGCGGAACTCATCAGCACGTTGCCACGGTTTGTGTCAGGAAATTGGTTTAAAGTGCCTTCCGGAGTAGTTAAACGGACGGTCTGTTCCGAAAGCGGACAACTGGCCGTAAAAAACGGATGTCCACACCCGGTAGAAGAATATTTTTTGACAGATAATGTTCCTACGGACTATTGTTCGATTCACTGGTAGGCTTGACGCCGACATTTTATGAAAGGGGTTTAAGATTTTGTCAAACAGTTTTAAATCATTGCTCATACTTTGTATTGTGGGGCTTGGATTGGGTGTCTTAGGCTGTGCTCAGGTTACTTCAACCACTTCGACGCAAGCGAGCTGGGACCGGCATATGCAAGCCGGGGAAACCGGGAGCGCTCCAGAAAAACCGAGTCCGCGTACCGTTGCCTCTTTGCAATTAACCGATCAGGGGCGACTGTTTTTAGAAAGCGGTAAGCCGGATCATGCAATAAGGATGTATGAGCAAGCCCTTAACCTGGATCCGGCAAATGGACAGAACTACTATTACCTGTCTGAGGCCTGGCTCATGAAAGGAAATATTGCACAGGCTGCTGAATTCAATAGGCTGGCGTCAATCTATTTTGAGGGCGGTTCCAAATGGATGGATCGCGTAATGAAACAGAGGGATAGGATTAATAGGATTAAAAGGAGGTAATCGATGGAATTATTTCGGCAAAAGGCCAAACCTGTTAGTGTTTTTATGACAATCTTAATACTACTACTCGCAGTCCCTTATCACCCTGTTTTTGCTGCAATGATCGGCACAGAAACCGTAACAAAGATGGCAAGGGGACAGAAAGCCCGTGATTGTCTAAACCGAATTATGACACGCGAAGACGTACAGACGGTATTTGCCTCATACGGCATAAATCCATTAGAGGCTAAGGCGCGTCTCGACACCCTTTCTGATGCTGAAATCATGCGTCTTTTCGACCAGATAGAACAGCTTCCTGCAGGCGGAAGCGACCTGGGAGTAGCTTTTATTGCCGTTGGTGTCATTTTTGTTGTTCTATTCATAACAGATCTTCTGGGGTATACGGACGTTTTTTCGTTCACTCGATAGATCAAGAAATAAGGTTTGTTTAATAAGGCCAAAGATATGAAAGAACAAAATTCAAATTTAATAAATTTAATAAAAAAAAGTATTTTTAACTATTTTAAAAAGGGGGTTCCCATGCTTAAAAAAAACAAGAAGGTTGATATCGACAACAAACCTTCTATTATCCAGGATCCGGTGGAGGGAAGGACTATTATCGGTGAGAAGGTTGCCATCGATGGCGCCATCCGGGGCAGTGAGGATCTGTTTATTGAGGGATCGGTCAAGGGGAAAATCGAAGTGGAGACTCACCACTTAACCGTGGGACCCAGAGGTCAGGTGGAAGCCGAGATACAGGCCGCCAACGTGACCATCAGCGGCAGACTTGTGGGCAATATTAACGCCACCGGCAAAGTGGAGATTACAAAGGAGGCTGATTTTAACGGTGAGATCAAGGCAAAGAGTATTTCGGTAGAAGACGGGGCTTATCTCAAGGCGGTCATAGAGCTGAAGCGTGAGCCGGACAAGAAGCCCGTTCCGGTTGTCAAGCCGGAAGAGAAGTCTGCCTCGGAACCGGTGAAAGAACCGTTTACCCTGGCAGGCAAGAGCAGCAAGAGGAATTGATAATTGACCACTTTCGCTTCTTCTTCAGATCGGCGGCGGCAGGATTCGGATCATCGGTTTAAGACGGTCGACTATACCAGCAATGTTTTGCAGCTTTTCATGGAAGGTCTTGATGGCCAGCCATGGGCTCAGGTGCTCGACCTTGGGCCTGTGTGCCAGGAGAACATCAGGTTTTTGGCCCGGCGGGTGAAAAGGCTATATGTCTGCGATATGTTCATCCGTTTGGAGAGGTGCCTTGGCAAAGGTGATCCTGTTGATCGCATCTGGCATGAACTCGATTATCCTCCTGAAAGCTTTGACGGAATCCTTATATGGGAACTGGCCGACCGTCTGGACGATGGGGAGGCTAGAGCGCTGGTTAAGCTGTGTCATAACCTGTTAAAACCCGGGGGAATGGCAGTTGTCCTGGTTCTGGGCGAACAGGTGGCAAGGTTAGGGGTGAACTCCTTTGTGGTTGGACAAGATTTTAAGGTTCGTTTAAGGTCTCAGCCCCATCTGCATCTTCCTATTCGCGGCCGCCAGAACAGAGATGTTTTGGCCATGATGACTCCTTTAAAGCCGGCCAAGTCGTTTATCTGCCGCCTCGGGTTCATGGAATTTCTTTTCACACGCGACTGAATCGTCAGCGGTAAAAGGCATGTCTTAAATCTATATCTTACCTAACCCGGATAAACCGGCCTCCGGCTCGGAGAGAAAAAACAAATCACAAATCATTTACCCTGTTAAATAATGCTTCGCATTAAATCTACGATTTATTTAACAGGGCAGGCAAATCACAACACGCTGCGCGTGACTGAAATTCAAAATTCTAAACAGGCTTTGGTCATTGGAATTTGGGATTTAATTGATATCTGGTGCTTGTGTATTGATTTTTTGCCATAAAAAGCACAAAATTTACAACTAAGGAACTACGCTTCCTCCTCTTGGTTTTACCACATACGTTAATTTTATTCTGTCTTTTGATCCGGATGCAATTTTCAGTGATGCAGGATTGAGTGCCAGGCTAACCGTTATCGTTCCTGTTTTATCAATGTTATCCAGGGGAACTTTTTCCGTGTACAGGGTTGAGATATTCCCCAGAATGCGCTTCCCGCCGATCACTTCAACCTTTTCAGGTTCAATTTTTAATTGCGAAAGGATTATATTTCTCGGTAATTTCCCAACCCAGTCAACCTGTACCGGCAGCTCCTTTGTAATGGTTTTGTCTAGGGTTACCTCAACCACAGGTGGGGCAACCTTGCTTAAAAAGATACCCGGCGGCAGGGAAATGTTTTCCTGTGTAATGGAAAAGATATTGCGGCCGATAACAGCATTGCCAAGTTCAAGGCGCACCTGAACCTGGTCAGTTCGAACAGATTTTATTAGGGCTCCAGATCCACCCAGTTGAAGTCGGACGTTATTGACAGATGTGTCTACAATTTCAAATTCAGGATCATGTTTCGTGTATTCCACCGGGATTTCAAGGGTAATTAGAGTGTCCAGTCCTTTTGAGAAGCTGAACCACATACCTGTTATAAACAAAACGGAAACCAGAGCCGCTATGCTGATTTCAAATTTTTCTTTACGCAGATTGGCTGGCTCTTCTTCAGTTATACCCATATGTTCCTGCAATACTTTTACTAGTTTTGCATTGTCATTAATCTTCGTGATTACGGAATTTTTTGCAACAAGTACATTTCCTGTTTCTTCGGAAACTACGATAACCAATGCATCTGTAACCTCAGACAATCCGAGCGCTGCCCGGTGACGGGTACCGTAATGTGAAGGCAGATCGTTTCTGTGTGACAAGGGAAGAATAACCCCCACCTCGGTAATCCGATTTCCCTGAATTATGGCGGCGCCATCGTGGACAGGATTGTCAGGCCAAAAAATGCTTGTGATCATTTGTTTAGATACCAATCCCCGCCACGGTATTCCGCTCTGCATTACATCCTGCAAGTCTTCCTTTGCCGGAAAAACAATCAAGGCCCCGCTATGTTGTTTAGACAATGCGTTGATACTCTCTACGATGATTTCTATGGGTGTTTGGACAGATTGTTGTGGGAATCCCCAGAGAATGGCCTTTAAATTTTTTGCCTGAAGAACATCGCGGATTTCATTTCTGAAAATAATGATAATAATAAGGGCGGTAACAGCGGTAATTCCCTGCATGGCCCAGCTGGTTAAAATTAGCCCGAAAAAAACAGCTATCTGTTGAAAGACCCAAAGAAACGCAAGACCGGTCAGCACCCTGAAGACATAGGTTCCTCTGAAAAGGACATAGAGACGAAACAGGATATAGCTGTTTAACAGGATGTCGATGAGATCCTGCCATCGAAAGTGTGCAAGAAAAGACATAAATATATTCCAATCAAACTTTAGATCAGTCGCTATTCCGGCTTGTACGGGTTTGATCAATCCGTGATAGTGAATCTTAGCGTATGAAAAGTATTTCCTTTCTGATCGGTGATTTCAACTCGCCAGGGGCCTTTATCAGTTTCTCGAAGCTGAATACTGCTGTAGGTTACCCAGCGCGGGGGCTGAAGCCGCAGCTTTTTTTTTGTGCTCGGTTTATCTTTGTGAAACCATTTGTGGTAGATAAAAGTTTTTTTAGGTACCGGGTCGAATGATGTAAAACAGGAGACTTTTCCGATTTTAATGGAAAAAACAACGCCCCGGTTTTTTGGTGTAATGTCTTTTATTTTTTCACACATTACCGCATAATTCAGGCCCGGCTCTTTTGAATCCTGGGTGAGAAGAGAATCTTGGTTGTTTTGCGGCAATACCTGTGAAGCAAGCAAAAGATTGCAACAGAACATAATAAAAATGGAAAAATAGAGCTTATACCTTATACCCATATGATTCGGCCTCTTGGCGGCATTGTAAATGCGCATTGACAATGATACTTAACTTAAGATATCGTATATTCAGTTTTTTTCAAGTAAAAACATTAATGGCATAAAATTTGCTTTATTTTAGGACCAGTGGAATCAAGTTTTCATGCTTTCCTTGATTCCCCCACCTCCTTTAGACCCTGTTAGGATGCAACTGCCTAACAGGGTTTTTTTATTTGGGTTATGAATTAGCTAATTCAGGGGACATAGGACAGACCCGTCTGCCAGCCAAGCCAAACAGCTTTACAAGAGATAGATCTGTGGAAGGACAAGGCGTAGGCAGCCTGGGGCACGGGCGGCAGGGGTAAGAGGTTGAAGGATAATAAATATTGGTTAATAATCAAGGATCAACAATTAACGGGCTGTTGCCCAAATCCGACTCATCATCGCCGACATCATGATGCCGGAAATGGACGGATTAGAATTTCTTAAAAAGATAAAAGAACACTCTGAGTGGAAAAACATCCCTAATTATCATGTGTTCGTCTTTGGCGGATATAGTGACAATTAAAAAAGCGGTGGATTCCGGATGTAAACATCATATTATAAAACCGCTTGAAAAAGAGCATCTGCTGGCAAAAGTTCAAGAAACTTTGGAAAATGAGAAACCGATTCTAAAGGACAAAAATGAAATAAAATCTCAATTGGGTTTAGACGAGGAATCCTACCAAGAAATTGCCCGAACTTTTGCGTCTATGATAAACGATAAGATCGCTTTGTTAGAAAAACGGATTAGGGAGTATGGGGAAATTCAAAATGGAAATAAACCGTCAAGTTATTGACGTGCCTGCACAAAAAATTGACGCTTAATTCGTTTTTTAGATCAACGGTTTTCTGACTGTGTCCATTTAGAATAACTGACAAAAAAACATTGTTAATAAGTTAAAATTCTATAATAAATAATAGAGGTTTGCAGCAAAAAACTATAAAGCCATACAAAGTTGGTACGCTTGGCAGGATTCGAACCTGTACCTACGGATTAGAAGCTCTGATATTGGGATATACAGGGATAAAGAGGGATTTAATTCTGTATAGTATGTTATACCCCTATACTAAAAAAGCAGGAGAATAAAATCATTTTAAAACATTCCAATCATTGTCGGCAACGCTTCCAAACGGATCAATATAATAAATTGGTGAGTTAAATAAAAACAAGACACGTTGACGGAAATGTCGAGGTTGCCATGGTATATGGGCACAGGCGCGTATTATTCTTTTTTTATAAAGCAGTTATACATTCTGATCGGAACTGATCAAGAAACGGTTTGAAATCAAAATACATTCCTTTCAAAGCGATTTCATATCCCAATCTTTTTCCCCTGTTCGTTTCAACCAGACATACACCTGAAGTGATTATTATATAAGCCATTTCCAGAGAAGCGGTATTCAAGATAGTTATGTCTAAATTTCAAATGCGTTTGCCCTGCAATGATTGAGCTTACTATTTGACCTATTAATATAAATGGTTTATACTTATAAAAAGTTGGCGTCTAAAAGGATGAGACCTTTGCAAAACGTTCCTTTTTGCTAAATTTCTGCGTCAGGCTCAAATTTTAATCCTCGAAATACTCAATGTATTCGTGCCTGCCCCGTGAAATGCGAAGTATATTTCTCCGGGGTGGTTAAAATTATCGCCTTTCCCTCCGGGGCGTAGGCCCTACCCCCGGCCTGTAAGCCCTACGGGCTGGAAGCGGGGCCGGAGGCTTGAATTTAAACAAAAATTGACATTTTTCAAAAGTCTCAGGATAAGTGCGGCACGTTACCAATTTTTGGCCCAAAAAAAGGGGTTATAGCTGAAATGCCGTAACCACTTGAAATTAATGGTACGCCTGGCAGGATTCGAACCTGCGACCTACGGATTAGAAGTCCGTTGCTCTATCCAGCTGAGCTACAGGCGCAAAGGGGCAGGAAATTTTTCAAATACCATATGCTTGTCTGTATGTCCATAAAATATTCGCATGAATAAATTTAATAAAAAACAGAAAGATCGAAGAACAAAACAGGATCAAAACAGTACTGTCAAATATAAAAACGAAGATGAAAAGCCGGAATATCATTCTGATGATACCGCTATTGTTAAGTTCGACCCGCTTCAGCGCTACCTTTCAGAAATAAGCAAGCACAAGCTTCTCACAAGAGAACAGGAAATAGAGCTTGGGAAAAGAGTCATGGAAGATGGTGACAGCGAGGCTGCATATATTATGGTGACCGCCAACCTCAGGCTTGTGGTGAAAATTGCTCTCGAATTTCAGCGAGTATGGATGCAGAATCTTTTGGACCTGATTCAGGAAGGGAATATAGGGCTCATGCAGGCAGTTAAAAAATTTGATCCATACAAGAATGTCAAGTTTTCATATTATGCCTCATTCTGGATAAAGGCTTACATTTTAAAGTTTATCATGGACAACTGGCGTCTTGTAAAAATAGGAACCACCCAGGGGCAACGAAAACTTTTTTTTAAGCTTAAAAAAGAGAAGCAGAAGCTGATTGATCAGGGTTTTGATCCCAAACCAAAACTTCTGTCCGAAAGGCTGGGGGTATCCGAACGTGAAATTGTAGATATGGACCAGAGGCTTGATGGCTGGGATGTTTCTTTGGATGCTCCTCTAAAAGATGATTCAGATACGGAAAGAGTTGAGTTGTTAAACACGGAAGTCGAATCTACGGAAGATCGGGTGGCGAAAAAGGAGATCGAGACCCTTTTACATAATAAGATTGCCGAGTTTAAAAAAACGATGACTCCCAGAGAGCTTGAAATTTTTGAACAGCGTATTTTTTCAGACGCTCCTGCTACGTTGCAGGAGATTGGCGACCGCTACGAGATATCAAGAGAACGTGTCCGTCAGGTTGAAAAGAATATTATTAAGAAATTGAGAGAGTTTTTTAAACGCGAAATTCCCGACTTTGATTTTTATGACAGGGTTAAAGGATCTGATTAATTCCTTAGTGCTCTAATTCGTAAATACGTTACCGTATTTATGAATATATTTACTTAGTTGTAAATTTTGTTATTTGTATTTTTCGGTTTATCCGGCTTAGGATGTTTAAATGAAAGCTAAATTATTAAATCTGATCATTGCTGTTATGGTCATTCCAGTTTTTTCTGGTTGTTTTCCTTATAAAAAGGCGGATCATCCATTAGGTAAAAACCTGGACGAGACGGCGACAGACTCGCTTGCGCCGGAGAGCCGCTATTACTACTTTACAGAGGCACAGTTGCAGCGGAAAACAGGCAACTACGATAAAGCGATTCAGTATCTAAATAAAGCGATTGAAACAGATCCTGAATCTACCTATCTGCGATTGGAGCTCGCGATCTTTTACCTTCATATCAAAGAGAAGCAGAAGGCGTTAAGTATCGTTGAAAAGATTATAGAAAAAGAACCTGACAACCTTAACGCTCTTATCATGTATGGAAGGCTCAAGCAGGAACTCAACCAGCTTGATGACGCACAAGCGGTGTATGAGAAAATTATTGCCATCGATCCGAAACA
This sequence comes from Thermodesulfobacteriota bacterium, assembly GCA_034658755.1. GTDB lineage: Bacteria > Desulfobacterota > Desulfobacteria > Desulfobacterales > UBA11574 > S5133MH16. The sequence continues at coordinate 10,655 of JAYEFV010000026.1, forward strand.
AGAAAATATATATTTGCTTTTAGGCGGTCTGTATATGCAGGAAGAGAAACTGAACAGGGCATTAAAGATCTATAATCAGCTTATTCAACACTTTCCAGAATCATATGTGGGGCATTTCTTTATAGCAAAAATATTCATAGAGAAAAATAATACTGCCGGAGCTGAAAAAGAATTTAGAAAAACTATAGAAATAAATCCCGACCTCGAGGAACCGCGATATGAGCTGATAAACCTGTACAAAACTCTGGGCAAAGAGGAGAAAATAATTCAGTTATACTTGGACCTTTTGAAAAAAAATCCCAAAAATATTAGAGCCGCCATGGAACTCGGATGTTATTATCATGAAAGGGGAATGACAGAAAATGCAGAAAGGATTTTTAAGGATCTGGGTGAAAGAAGCATTGCACAAAAGGAAGTCATAAGAAAGGTTGTTAAGCGTTATATGAATCCAAAGGAATATGATACTGCAGTCATCATTCTTGAAGGGATGTTAAAGGGTGCGCCGGACAGTTCCGAGCTTCATTACATTACCGGGGTCGCCTTTGATGGTAAAAAAGATAAAGACAAAGCCATCATGTATTTTAACAAGGTGGCGACGGATTCCAGCTTTTATAAAGAAGCTGTGGTTCATGTTGCATTTTTATACCAAGAACAGAAAAAAATTGAGGAAGCAATACATTTTTTAAAAGATGTTATTAAAAAAATGCCTGATGATCCTGATATTTTACTCTATCTGGGTTCATTTTATGAAGATACAGGGGAATTCCAAAAAGCTGAAAACGTTCTTAAACAGGGACTCAAGATTGATTCTGATAATACAAGACTCCGTTTTCGCCTGGGCGTTGTTTATGACAAATGGGGAAGGAAAAAAGCTTCCATAGAAGAGATGAAGTCGGTGATAAGTCTTGACGAAAATGATGCCAATGCATTGAATTATCTCGGTTATACCTATGCAGAGCTTGGGGAGAATCTGGATGAGGCCGAACGTCTTATCAAGGCAGCTTTAAAACAAAAACCTGATGACGGTTATATCACAGACAGCCTGGGGTGGGTATACTATAAGAAAGGACTTTTTGACAAGGCCTTGAAATATCTGGAAGAAGCCGTAAGCCTTGTACCTGACGACCCGATTATCCTGGAGCATTTGGGAGATATATACCTGAAAATAAGTAATAAGAAAAAAGCGCTTCAATTTTACAAACGTTCGTTGTTGAAAAAAGAAAAAGACAGAGATGATCTTGAGAAAAAGATACAGGGATTATCCGGCAAATGAAATACCCAGCATACACCCGGCACCTTGCAACAATTCTTTTCATCGGCATCTTTTTATTTTCATCCTGCAGCAGCATTACATCACGTATTCCGGAAAAACCCGGGGACCTTAAGGCGTTATCTGAAGCCAGGGAGCTTATTTCGTATCTGAAAAATCAAAATCTTCATCTCAAAACCTTCAAAGGTGTTGGCAGGATAACATTTTGGGAAAATGAAAAAAAAGACCTAACCACCCGGGTGGCGTGGGTGGGATCAGTACCGGACAGACTCCGTATTGCACTCCGAAGCGTTACAGGACAGCCTGTGGTAAGTTTTGCATCTGACGGCCAGTGGCTCTATCTTGTGAATCATACACGGGGTAAATTTTATAAACAGCGCTCCAGAAATTCCACAATGAAAAGATTCTTTTCAATACCCGTGAAATCCGACGATATTGTTAATATTCTGGCCGGCCGTGTTTCTGTTATTAATTTTGATTCTGCCGTTGTTATTAAAAATAGTCCTCCCGGAGGCAGGCCCAATGTTACTTCAAACCGCCACACTGCCTTATCGAGTCAGGAGAAGCCTTGCGCACATGAAGATGGATATATCCTGGTTCTAAAAAGAGGATGGGGAAACATTTGTCAGAAGATATACCTTGATGCCAACAGAAAACAGGTACGCAAGGTGGAAAATTTTTATTTTGACGGCGATCTGAAGTATCGGACGGAGTTTAAAAAAATGCAGGATATAGAGGGGTACAGGGTCCCTTCCCGTCTGGTGCTTTCAACCCATGACGGTTTCGGTTTTCAGCTCGATATTGACAGATACTGGACCGGTGTTTCGGTTTCTCCGTCACTGTTTGTGTTGCCGCCGCCGAAGTAAAAAAGGTTCAGGGTTCAATAAATAATGGTTAACAATCAATGGTTAACAATTAATAATTAACAATTGATTATTGATTATTAGATCGAGGTTCAGGTGTTAGTGACAAATGAACAGCAAGAGTGAAATATGTTTCGCTGCGGAGCCTACGCTGGGCAAACTGGCAAAATGGTTGATGATTCTTGGCTTTGATACATCTTATGAGGCCGGCTTTTCAGCGAAAAAAGCCATGGATTCGGGGAGGAAAAACCGTATTCTGCTTACTCGCACCGAGCGTGTCCGTGACGGCAAATTGCCGCAAGAGTTTATCTTTTTAACGTCAAACAATCCCTTTGAGCAGCTCAGAGAGGTGATTGACACGCTGGGCATTATTTATACGGATACACGTCCGTTTTCACGATGCATCCGGTGTAACACCCGTATCCAACCGGTTGACAAGGATTCTGTGCGGGGGAATGTGCCCGACTTTATCTGGCAAACCAGCGGTATTTTTCAGAAATGCGGCCGATGCCGGCGAATATACTGGCCCGGAAGTCATACCCAACGGAGCCACGATATCATCATGAGGCTGTTTGAATGTTATGATAACCGTTAAAAAAGTCATCGCCCTTGAAGCACGGCTTAAAAACTGTAAAAATGTTGTAACCTTGGGGGTACGACCCAATTTTTCCGATTACAGCCTTGCGGAGGCGGATCTTATCCGAAAGGCCGAAAAGATATACTATCCGACCACCTTCTATGCCGAATTGTTCGATGCCGTGGGAAAAAAAACCTTTCCCAGTTACCATAATTATAAGTGTGTTCAGGACAAGATCAAACAGACCGCCCTGTTTAATCTTCTCGAAATACCGCATCCCAGGACTCGGGTGTTTTATGGAAAACGCCAGAAAAACTCTATTTGCGAACATTTCCAATTTCCTTTTATCGCCAAAATCCCACGGGGATCGGCCATGGGAAGGGGGGTTTACCTTATCCGGAATCAAGAAGATCTGGATTCCTATATCAGCCGGTCAAATGTTGCCTATATTCAGGAATACCTGCCGTCTGACCGCGATATACGGGTTGTTGTTATAGGAGATCGGGTGGTTCATGCCTACTGGCGCATTGCGCCTTCGGGTGAATTTAGAAGTAATGTTGCTGTGGGTGGAACCATCAGTCTTGATCCCGTGCCTAAAAATGTTCTTGATCTTGCCCTTGATACCGCCCGAAGATGCCGGTGGGACGATGTGGGGATTGATATCATTGAACATGACAAAAATCTGTATGTTCTTGAAGCCAATATGAAATTCGGTAAAGAAGGATTCAGAAAGGCGGAGATAGATTATATTAAACTCATGGAAAGCATGATAGAAAATGGCCAGATTTAAAGATAAAACTTTAGATACGCTCAGTGTCGCCTTGAAACAGCGGGAAACCGAAATTTTATCTCCCATTGCTACGTTGAGTGTCGCAGGAATGCGACGGTTTCCTGAGGTGCGTTTAGAAGAAGGGTACCGCCTGATATTTTCTGTGGATGCGGATCGGATTTTGCATTCACGGGCCTACACGCGATATATCGACAAGACTCAGGTCTTTTATCTTATACACAATGATCATATTACCCACCGTGTACTCCATGTTCAACTGGTATCGAAAATTGCAAGGACCATTGGTCGTTATCTGGGATTGAACGAGGATCTCATTGAAGCCATTTCTCTGGGCCATGATATCGGGCATACACCATTCGGGCATGACGGTGAAAGGTTTTTGTCAGAACTTTGCCGGTCAAATGGTATCGGTTATTTTCAGCATAACGTTCAAAGTGTTCATTTTCTGGACAAGGTGGAATGTAAAGGCAAAGGATGGAATCTTTGTCTGCAGACTCTGGACGGTATTCTCTGCCATGACGGAGAAATCCATAACCAGGTACTTAAACCAGATAGACATAAAACATTTGAAACATTAGAAAAAGAGATGTCAGCTAAAAAGGATGATCCTTGGATTAAACTCATACCCATGACGCTGGAAGGATGTGTTGTCCGGATGGCAGATACCATCAGTTACATCGGTCGTGACATAGAAGATGCCATCAGGCTCAAAATGATCAAAAGATCCGATCTTCCCAAGGGCAGCGTGGATATCCTTGGGGATACAAACGGGACTATTGTTTATAATCTTGTAACCGATGTTATCAAAAACAGCTTTCAAAACAGCTATGTTGCTTTCAGCCCGGAAGTGTCTGACGCCTTAAAGCGGCTCAAGGATTTTAACCTTGAACGTATTTACATGAATCCGGAAATCAAAAAACATACGGGTGCCATAAAAAAACTGTTTGGAATGCTTTTTGAGAAGTACCTTAATGATATTGAGACTGAAAACCGATCTTCAGTGATATTTACAGGTTTTCTGGAAGATATGTCTGAGGATTATATTAAAAACCATCGCAAAGAGGAAATTGTCAGGGATTTTATAGCCGGGATGACGGATCACTATTTTTTGAGACAGTGCCCGGAAGATATGCGTCCGAAAACACAATTCAAATAATGCTATACGTTCGGAGTAATTGAGTTAATAGAAATTCCAAATACCAAACAAAAAAAACAATTGCTTTGCCTCTGGCCCATAGGGCCTCCGGACCGGAGGGAACCTGTCCGGAATTTGAAGTTTGAGATTTAACTTATCTTTAGCGGTTGGAATTTAGGATTTCAAAAAAATACGTGAACGGTTACAAAAAATAAAGCATGCTGAAAATGATAAAAATATTGTATTGTAAAGAGATATTTTTCGAAAACTCAAGATGGCATTAAGAAAAAAACCACCTTTTCTGAGGGTGATAATTGACTGGGGATGTATCAAAAAAGATCGTATCGGAATCTGACGGCCAGAGAGAATCTGGTTACTTTCAGGGTGGCCGTTAAGGAAACAGACCTGTTTGTGCATGCGGTAAAACCGCTTGAGGAGATAACAAGGGAACTGATTCTGAAGCACAGGGGGGTTATTGAGGCTTATATCAAAAGGTACCCTGAATTTGTAAAGACGTTGAAGCCGTGGCGTGTGAGCGGCCCGGCGCCGATTATCATAAACGACATGGTATCAGCGGGTGAAAAGGCCGGTGTGGGTCCCATGGCGGCGGTTGCCGGTGCAATTGCCGAGCATGTGGGGATTGATCTGTTGATGCATACCGATGAAGTTGTTGTGGAAAACGGGGGTGACATCTTTTTCAAAACAAACGGTCCGGTTACTATCGGTATTTTTGCAGGTAAATCTCCGATAAGTCTGGGAATGGGTCTGCGTGTCGATTCCGGAGAAAAGCCTTTATCCGTATGCACATCATCAGGCACTGTGGGTCACTCGCTCAGTCTGGGGAAAGCGGATGCAGTCTGTGTGCTATCCGGTTCATGTCCACTTGCTGATGCCGCTGCAACATCCATCGGCAATCAGATAACGTCCAAAGCTCATATCGGGTCTGCAATAGATTTCGGTAAAAATATCAAAGGGGTTGACGGGATTGTTGTGATTATGGGAAATAAGATCGGCATGTGGGGTGAACTGGAGGTTGTGCGCCTAAAATAGAAAAGGGTTGAGTTTTGGGTTTGAAAAGGGTAGAGAATCAATTAACAATTGACGAATGACAATTGACGAATGACTATGTTATTGTCGATTTTGATCAGGAGGACTTATAATGAAAACCATGTGGGCTCCATGGCGCATGGAATATATTCTGGGCGATAAAGAGAAGGGCTGTATATTTTGCAAGGCGCTTTCAGAAGAGGACAATCTGACCCTTTACAAGGGCAAGGCGACCCTTGTTGTTATGAATAAATTTCCTTACATTAACGGCCATCTTCTGGCGGCGCCGATAAAACACATTTCCACCCTTGACCAGCTCAGCAAGGGTGAAATGGGGGACCTTCTTGAGACCGTTGAGCAATCTGTGGGGATATTAAAAAAAGTAATGAACCCCGATGGTTTTAATGTTGGACTTAATCTCGGGAAAGTGGCGGGCGCCGGCGTTGAAGAGCATCTCCATTTTCATATTGTTCCACGTTGGTTCGGTGATACAAATGCGTTAACCGTCTTTGCCGATGTGCGTGTTATTCCGGAGCATTTAATAAGCACCTACAATAATTTAAAGCCTTATTTTGATAAATTAGATATAACAATCTGATATTGAAGGAGACAATAATGAAAAAACTTAAGATCGTTTTCTGGCTAATTATTATAGGCTTCATCGCAATTATCTTTTTCTCAAATAAGGATTATTTGTTGGCAAAACAAGTTCTTCAGATAGATCTTATGTACGGTGAACCGTTTCATACAATGGAACTGCCTAATGTAATCTTTTTTCTCGTTTTTTTTCTATCCGGGCTTTTGATTGCCTATTTTATCAGTCTTTCCGCACGGTTCAAATCGAAAAAAACAATAAAAAATTTAAAAGCAGCAGCCACTTCCCAGCTGGAAGAAATTGCAGCACTAAAAAAAGAGGTGGAATCATTACAAAGCGGTTCTTCGAACCATAAGGCCGAGCCCAAAGAACCCAGTTAGGCATATGAGTGTTTCGAAAACGACTCCCATGATAAAGCAGTACCTCTCCATTAAGGAAAAGTACTCTGATGCGATACTTTTTTACCGTATGGGAGATTTTTACGAAATGTTTTTTGAGGATGCCGAGCTTGCCTCCAGGCTTCTTGAAATAACGTTGACTTCACGGAACAAGAAAGACGAATTCCCGATTCCCATGTGCGGCGTACCGTATAAATCAGCACAGAACTATCTCGCCCGCCTCATTGGCCAAGGATATAAAGTCGCAATATGTGATCAAATAGAAGATCCGTCACAGGCAAAAGGTTTGGTCAAAAGGGATGTGGTCCGGGTCGTTACCCCGGGGATGATCGTCGATAATGAGTTGCTTGATGAAAGGACAGATAATTATGTTCTTGCTATTGCCTACAATAACGATGCCGCCGGACTGAGCTATTTAGATATTTCAACCGGGAATTTTAGGGTGACCCAATCTGAAAATATGCATGCTGTTGTTGATGAAGTCCTCCGTATATCGCCAAGAGAAGTTCTCCTCCCTGAATCTTCAAGAAATGATTCCATTCTTTTACCCGGTATAAAAGCAATTTCTGAAAAATCGATAACCTTTTTAGAAGACAGTGCATTCGAATATAGCAGGGCACGGGAAAGGCTTATTGATCAATTCGAAACCCTTTCCCTTGAAGGATTCGGTTGCGAACATTTAAAAACCGGTGTGTGTGCGGCCGGAGCACTTATTTTCTACGTCCGGGAAACCCAGAGACAGAAAGTAGAGCATTTCACCGGCATATCAACGTATTCACTGAGCAATTATCTTTTGGTTGATGAGTTAAGCTGTCGGAACCTTGAACTGGTCAAGAATATTCGCACAGGATCCGGGCAGGGGACGCTCTTGGGAATCATGGACAGGACGGTTACCGCCATGGGAGGAAGGCAGATTAAACGGTGGGTCAGATACCCGCTTTTGGATATTTTTGAGATTCAGTCCAGACAGGATGCTATTGAAGAAGCAAAGGAAAATATTCAGGTTCGAAAGAATATCCGGGAGAGCTTAAAATCGGTTTATGATCTTGAACGGCTCGGGAGCAAAATAGCCATGAGGCAGTCCAATGCCAGGGATCTTGTCGCGCTGAAGCGTTCCATTAACAGCCTGCCCGGTATATGGTCTTTGCTTTCCCATCTAAAAGCGAAACTTTTTACATGTAATCAGAATATAGATGGTCTGTGTGAACTGGCGGAATTGATCGAAAGGTCGATCCGCGAAGATGCTCCCCATACCATCAATGAAGGCGGTATCATTAAGAAAGGATACCATCAGGAACTAGACGAACTGATCGCCGTCAGCCGGCATGGCAAAGAGTGGCTTGCCAGGCTTGAGACCAGGGAAAAGGAGACTACCGGAATCAATGCACTCAAAGTGCGCTATAATAAGGTTTTCGGGTATTTTATCGAAGTCCCAAAAGCACGTTCAGAAGATGTTTCCCTGCATTATGTTCGCAAACAGACCCTGGTTAATGCAGAACGTTATATCACAGATGAGCTCAAGACATTTGAATCAAAAGTTTTGGGCGCCGAAGACCAAAGAGCCGTGCTTGAATATGAAATATTTAATGAAATAAGGGACGAAGTTGTAAAGAATAACACCGCCATTAAACAGATTGCCCAATTTTTAGCCGATTTGGACTGTTTGCTGAACCTATCTGAAATAGCCGATCAAAATGACTACCACAGGCCGGAATTTAATACCCAGGACTATATTCTATTTGAGGAGGGACGGCATCCGGTGGTAGAAAAGATGATTACCGGTGAACGTTTCGTACCCAACACCATCAGGATCGACGATACTGAAAATCAGATACTCATCATAACCGGACCTAACATGGCTGGCAAATCCACCGTTCTACGACAGGTTGCGCTTATGGTCATTATGGCCCAGATGGGTTCATTTATTCCTGCCGCCAGAGCCTCAATGAGTGTTACGGACCGGATATTTACCCGGGTGGGTGCTCTGGACAACCTCTCCCAGGGACAGAGCACATTTATGGTGGAGATGCAGGAGACCGCTAATATTTTAAACAGCGCGACCCATCAGAGTCTGATTATTATGGATGAGATCGGGAGGGGAACGAGCACGTTTGACGGGCTCAGCATCGCCTGGGCCGTGGCGGAATACCTGCATGACTTAAAGGGCAGGGGAGTTAAAACCCTTTTTGCCACCCATTACCATGAACTCACGGAGCTCGCACTTTTAAAATCCAGGGTAAAAAATTACAACATTGCGGTAAAGGAATGGAATGACGAAATTATTTTCCTAAGAAAGCTTGTGGAAGGCGACACCAATCGAAGTTACGGAATACAGGTTGCACGGCTTGCGGGTATTCCTGACCGAGTTATCAAGCGAGCCAAAAAGATTCTTTACAATATAGAAAATGGTGAACACAGTTTGAAAAACCCGGCTTTTATGACCGAAGACGGTGATGTTTTAAAAAAGGGGCAGGTGCAGCTTAATCTTTTTTCCAGACCGGATCAATTTGTCATAGAAAAGCTGCAAAAGCTTGATATTTCGAAAATGACGCCTCTGGACGCTTTAAACTGTCTGGACGAATTAAAGGAAAAGGCAAAAGCTGTTGTTATTTGATTACAAAAAAACATTTTTATTCTGTTTGCTTGCGTGCTGTATCCTTTCCGTGACGTGGCCACGGTGGTCATTTGCAGATACTGCAAAACAAAAGTACTACCGGGCCGAAGCCTGTTACAAAAAACTTCGCCACAGTCCAAAAAAACAGAAATACAGATGTTACTGGCTTGGATGTATCGAAAAGTTTCAATCGGTTTACCGGCATAACCCTTCCGGTCCATGGGCTGCTGCCGGGCTTTATATGTCCGGGAAGCTGTATCAGGAGCTTTACCGGCGTTCATTCAAGGCATCTGATAAAAAAGCCGCTCTCGATATTTACAAGCGGATTATCAAGGGTTATCCAAAAAGCTCATACAAACGCAAGGCTGAAAACGCCATGCGCGATCTCTTTCCCAAAGGGGTTCCAAAGATCGCATCCAAAAGCAAAATCCGTAAACAAAGCCATGTCACGCCGCCGGAAGATGACATCGCAAAGCAAATAAAAAAATTCTCTTATGACAAAACCCCGCTTAAAACGGATGTCAAAGGTTCTAAAGGTAACACGGGGACGGTTGTGGGGCTCAGGTTCTGGTCCAACCCGAGTTACACCCGTGTTGTAATCGATGCGGACAGTGAGATATCCTATTCACACAGACTCCTGAAAAAGGATACCGCAATCCGGAAACCTCATCGTTTGTATATAGATTTTAGCAACAGCAGACTGGG
>JAYEFV010000027.1:0-5969 GCA_034658755.1 Thermodesulfobacteriota bacterium
GACCTGAAAGAAGGCATGAGGGAAGCCATCTGGAAGCAAGAGGGGTTTGCTGTTCCGGAAAGCTTTGAGGCTAATATGTAATTTAAAAAGGTTCATGGTTCATGGTTCACAGTTCAAGGTTATAATCTGATGAAAATCGAACAATTTGAAGATATTGAGGCTTGGCAGTTGGCACGTGAATTGGCTCGAAAAGTGTACCGTTTAACAAAGAAACCGAGGTTTGCGAAAGACCATGGACTTAAGAGGCAGATACAAGATGCTGCCGGATCATCGATGCATAATATTGCCGAAGGATTCGATTCTGAAACAAATGCAGAGTTTATCCGTTTCTTGCGATACGCTAAGCGGTCATGCACTGAAGTGCAGAGTGAACTCTATCTCGCCCTTGATGAGGAATATGTTTCGACCGACGAATTCAAAGATGTCTATGAGCAAGCCAGAAGAACGCGTGCTGCAATTTATGGATTTATCAAATATCTCAAGAAATATGAAAAGAACAAAACAACCAACCATGAACCATGAACCTAACAACCTGAGAATTTACCCTAAATGAACAAAAATTCTTCAATATATATCGCAGGACATACCGGTCTTGTGGGTTCAGCCTTGTTCCGAAGTTTAGAAACTAATGGCTATTCAAATCTGATTGTGCGTAACCATTCGGGTTTGGACCTCACAAAGCAGGTCGAGGTTGAAGCTTTTTTTCAAACCGAAAGACCAGAGTATGTTTTTCTTGCTGCAGCCAAAGTTGGCGGCATTATGGCAAACTTCACATATCCGGCTGAGTTTATTTACACCAACCTGGCCATTCAAAATAATATTATTCATGCTGCATGGAAAACCGGTGTCAAACGGCTGCTCTTTTTGGGGTCCTCATGTATTTATCCCAAAGAATGCCCCCAGCCCATGAAAGAAGATTATCTTTTAACCGGTACTCTCGAGCCAACCAATGAACCTTACGCAATTGCTAAAATTGCAGGTATCAAAATGTGCCAGTCCTATAACCGTCAATATGGGACACAGTATATATGTGTCATGCCGACCAACCTGTATGGACCGAACGATAATTTTGACCTGGAAACCAGCCATGTTCTTCCGGCTCTGATCAGAAAATTTCATCTGGCGAAGCTTGCAAATCAGGACGACTGGGAAGCAATTAAAAGAGACGAACACAAACATGGTACAATTCCCGAAGAGATCAAACTATCGATCGGGTTGAAAACGTCTACCTCAAATCTCAAAACAACAACTTCCAGCTCCGGGTTTTTTGTACCTCTTTGGGGAAGCGGCAATCCCAAAAGAGAGTTTCTACATGTTGACGATCTTGCAGATGCCTGTATTTTCTTAACCCAAATGAATGAAAAAGCTTTTAACCGGTTTTTCGACGATACACATACACCATTAATAAATATTGGGTGTGGCAAGGATCAGACGGTCAAGGAAATTGCGGCAATAGTCGCGGAAGTTGTCGGTTATAATGGGGATGTGAGATGGGATCAAGATAAACCGGACGGAACGTTGCAGAAGCTGCTCGATATTTCTAAGATAAAAGAACTGGGATGGAAACCGAATATTGCCTTAAAAGATGGCATTCGAGACGTTTATGAATGGTATTTGAAAGACATAAAAGGTTGATTTTTTATCGGCAAATATCCGGCAAATGGTTGAACTATCATAAGCGAACAAAGCATTTTTTTAAGATCTATCAATAATTGGCAGAGGACCACGGGCGTGAGCCCGTGGGTGAATGCCAAAGATAAAATTGATTAATTCCTTTATAAAGTGCCATGGGCGTGAGCCCGTGGGAATCTACTTTAAAAAAGCATGCATAAACACAATTTACATGAGCGACAGTCAATATGCTGGATCTTCACTTAATTAAAATGTGCATTACAAAAACCCCTGAGGTTGTTGCGGCCTATTTATTCGGGTCAGCGGCCAGTGCGGAGCAGACTGTGAATGATTTGGATATTCTGGTGTTCCTGAGTGAAGGATCGAAGAGTTTAGAAACACAATTCGTTTTAATGAAAAGGTTAAGCAAGGTTACAGAATTCAAGCCTGATCGAATCGACATTGTTGTTTTCGATCTGGATGAAGTTGAGCCTGTAATTTTACAAAAAGCGATTAATCAAGGGATTTTGTTAATCAATAATGATCCTGACTTTCTAAGTTGCCGAATTGAAGAGCTTTCAGGTTATTTTATGAAAAATGAGCCGATGATTCACCGGGCTGAACTCCTGAAAAAGGAGAGAATGGAGGCCTTTTGTGAAACTCGATAAACGGAGGATTGAAAAATACCTTGACGAAATAGCTTTAGAGACACTTGATGTTAAAAGCATTCTTGGAAAAACAGATAATGAAATACTGAAGGACAAACATATCCTGAAAAGTCTGAAGTACTCCACAATAGTAATTGCAGAGGCAATAGCAAGTGCTCTTCAGCATATTCTGGCAAAAAGATATAATACAGTTGTAGATGGATATATGGATGTCTTCACTAAAAGCATGATATGTTCACTGTTACCCGAAGAACTCCTTGAAAGGCTCAAGCCGTTTATTGTGTTTAGAAATATGCTGTTGCACCAATACTGGAAAGTGAAAGACGAAATATTTCTAAACAACATGAGGAACGGAATCAAGGATTTTCGTGACTTTACAATCAATATTAGAAATCATCTTAATGATGTGGTCCATGATGATTCGTGACGGAATCAAATTGCCTGATAATGTTCTGGAAAAACTCCCTGAAGTCATACAGGCTGTAAAAATGCATCCTGAGGTCATGGCACTTTATTCATTCGGGAGCGTTGTAACCAATGAACTTAAACCGTTAAGCGATCTTGATTATGCTATTTTATTATCCGGCCAACTTAATAGACAGCAACGGTTTAAGAAGCACCTTGAGCTAATCGGTATTTTTAATAATATATTTCGTACCGACGAAATTGATCTAACGATCCTGAACGATGCAGCATTTCGTTTTTGCTTTGTGGTTTTAAAAACCGGCAAACTTCTTTATTACAAAAATAAAACGGAACTTATTGATTTTCGCGATCAGGTTATGAAAAATTATCTGGATTTTAAATATTTCAGAGACAGCTTCGACCGTACTTTTCTGAAAGGAATCGGATATAATGGATGATCGTATCAAAGAGCATTTGAAACGTCTGAATAAATACTATCTGCGTTTATCAGATACTCGGAAACTGGAACAAGAAATCTTTATTCAAGGGAATCTTTATCAAGCCAGTTCCGAAAGGTATTTGCAAATGTCTATTGAAAAAGGAACAAGAAACAATGACGGAACCTTTGTCACAGAGAGACATTCTAACTGTTTTGAAAGCTGAGAAACCCCACTTGAGAAATAAGTATGGTGTATTAAATATCGGTCTTTTCGGTTCCTACGCCAAGGGTACTCAGCATGCTGATAGCGATATTGATTTTTTGGTTGAGTTAAAGGCACCTCGCTTCGATTGGATTGCGGGTTTACAGATCTACCTGGAAGAGAAGTTTGGTAGGAGAATTGAGCTTGTTCGAAAAGGTAATAAGCTCAACCGGCGCCTTATGGAACGGATTGGGGGGGAAGTGATATATGCGTAATCCTATTGTGAGCGATAATCTGAAAATCATTGTCGAGTCAATCGATTTGATTGAGGAGAGGTTTTCGAAAATAAATCTGGCAGACGAATTCGTCACCAGTCCCGAGGGAGTACTCTTGCTGGATGCGATTTCCATGAGACTTCAGGTCATAGGAGAAACGGTCAAAAAAATTGATAAAATTGAGCCTTCATTGTTCGAGATGTATCCGGATGTCGAATGGAGAAAAATCATGAGGCTGCGCGATATCATTTCACATCATTATGAAATGGTGGATCATGAGATCATTTTTGATATTTGCGAGACTCATCTTCCAAGATTGAAATCAGCGATACAGAACATCATACGAAAAGAAAATCAAAGCAACTCAGGCAATTCAGCATAGCAAAGAGGATGCCTCGCCAACCCAGACTTGACGTTCCCTGTGTCCTGCAACATGTAGTGGCCCGCCGCCTCGGCTGAGCTGCTCGCAATAGCGGGCAGGCGGGAACCGAGAAAGCAAAAAAAGAAATAATCATAAAAATCCAATTAATCCTGCTTGTCGAAGGGGATATCTCGATAAAGCTAAACATGAATCAAGAACAAACATATGACGATAAATTTGGGGAAAAATCATTGAGCTTATTTAGTTATCGCTCAGGCGTTTGCGCATGAAGTATACAGTTGACAATTCAGAAAAAGAAAAAATAATCGAAAAAATTTCTTCTCATTTTCTAAAGCAGTATGATGAAATTCTCGCTGTTTATATATTTGGGTCTTTTATATCGGAACGGCACTTTTCAGATATAGATATCGGTATCATTACCGCCATGGATTTGAGCAAGCCGCTGGATTTTGAACTGAAGCTGGAAAACCGACTGGAAAAGTTAATAAAATACCCGGTAGATGTAAGGATCCTCAATCGAGCACCGATATCATTCAGCCAGAATGTTTTTAGAACCGGCAGAGTCATCATTGATAAGAATCCGAACATGCGAGCCGACTTCGAAGGTAGGATATTAAAACAATATTTTGATTTTTCACCCTTTCAGCAAAGATATTTGCAAGAGGTGACAAATGCCCCTGTATGATCAAGAAAAAATGGTTAAACTTGTATCGGAACTCAGAAAGAGTGTTGCACGCTTAAGGTCTACCGGTCAGTTACCTTGCGCCGAATTTCTTAAAGATCCTGATAAAATCGGAAGTTCAAAATATCATTTTATTGTTGCCATCGAATCCTGCATCGACATGTGTAGCCATGTTATAGCTCGAAATGGCTATCGGGTTCCAGATGACTATGGCGATACTTTTATTGTAATGTGTGAAGCCGGGGCGTACGATTCGAATTTCGCAGAAGAACTCAGAAATATGGCAAAATTCCGCAATCGCTTGGTTCATCTATACTGGGAGTTAGATGATCGTCAGCTATATGAGATTATTCAAAATCGGCTGGATGATTTTAAGAAGTTTCTCGATTATATAGCAAGGTTTCTAGAATGGGAGAGCAGGAAGTTGTTATAATCAAGACAAACCGGACGGAACTTTGCAGAAGCTGCTCGATATTTCTAAGATAAAAAAACTGAGATAGAAACCGAATATCGATTTTAAAAGACGGCATTCATCGTGTTTACAAATGGTATTTGAAGGTATAAAATAATGACTTTTACTAAATTAAAAAAAAGATGGGCTTTAGAGCACGAATTTAGGAAAACCCGGTCGAAGGAAGTTAAGCGTTTGCTGTTGGAAAAGGGGATGCCGGTTTTTGAGAAGTTCGGTATTAGAAAAGTGATTCTTTTCGGATCTGTTGCAGACAATAGGTATGATGAGATGTCTGACTTGGATATTATGGTTATGCCTCTTTCGGGCGATAACTACTGGGATTTTTATCATGAAATTGAAGAAACTTTAGACATGCCTGTTGATCTGTATACGAAAAATGACGATCCTGTTCTTGTAAATAAGATTCTTTCAAGAGGAGAAATAGTTTATGAACTATAATCTTGAGCTATTGAAAGCTGACATAAATGACGAACTGGAGAAATTAGAACGCCTGGAACAGGAATTTTTTAAAGTAGAAAAAATGATTGATCTCTCAGCCGAAGAAGTATCTTACATAAACCGTGGAGCAATTGGATATTTGTTGCATAATTTTTACAATGGATGTGAAAATATTTTTCGCTCCATTGCCCGATTTTTTGAAAACGACATGGGCCCACAAAGTTGGCACAAAGACCTGCTAAAGCGCATGAAATTGGAAATATCTGGTTTTAGACCGCGATTAATTGATAATGAGTAAAGGAAGACCATTTCAAGAGAGTATTCTTTGCTGATAACTGTGTTGATTTTATCTCCTTTCATCTGGAAAGGAAATAAACAAAAACAAAATCCTGATG
>JAYEFV010000028.1:0-5950 GCA_034658755.1 Thermodesulfobacteriota bacterium
TTCGGCCCCCGCCGGCGTTCTCCCTCGTTTTCAATCCTCGAAATAGCGCGCTATGCCTGCGGTTGAAAACTCGCTCGGGCCTTGCCGGAAACCAAAATCTACCATTTATGGATGGACACTAACTAATGAGAAATCTCCTTCAACTTTTTTTTAGCGATCTTCGCTTCATTCGATTTTGGATGTTTTTTAATCAGTTCTGTAAAGATAAGCCGGGCATTTGCTTTGTCTCCCAGGTTAAAAAAGGAAAAGCCCTGCTTTAAAAGCGAGGCCTGCACCTTATTCCCTTTGGGATATTTTTCGATGACCTTCTGGTATTCTAAAATGGCTTTTTCATACCATTTTTCATGATAGTAGATTTCGCCAATCCAGAATTGTGAATTGTCGGCATTTTTTGATTTTGGATATTTTTTTATTAATTTTTGAAATTTTTCCCGGGCCGACTCATAGTCACCCTGATCAAATGCTTGTTTTGCCGAATGATAAATTGCATCTTCTGAAAACTTTTTTTCAGACTGCGTATGGGTTTTTATACCCGAAGCCTGTTTCGCTTTTACATCGGGTTCCGCGGACTCAAAATTCAGGTACTGCTCAATACGTGCGATACGGTTTTTATTTTCACTTGAAGTCCGATCTGTTCTGTCCAACCGGATTTCTTTTTTTTCATATGAGTCTTCAGAAGTCTTTATTTTCTGTTTTAATACATATTCCGTCTCTTCGAGCCTTCCACTTAAGATTTGGATTTCTTGTCTCAGGCTTTCGATCATGGCACGCTGCTCGGCAAATTTACTTCTCAGATTTTGATTGCTTTGTTTCTGGGCATTTAATTGGGATGCCAGTTCTTTGTTCTTTTGCTGAGATTCAAAATAACGCTTTTCCATCAAAGCCTGGCGATTGTCGAGGGTAATCATATCATGCTGCAACGCACAGCCGCACAAAATCATCATGCACGATAAAACAACTATCGTTGTATTTTTCATGGCAAAATTAAACACAAGGGGTTTTGCCCCATTTGGTTTTCTAAGTGGTTACGATTCGAAATCAATTTGTTTTTCCCGCTTAAAGCGGGATACATTTCCCGAAACGTTTAGGGTTCACGAAAAAATAAATTTACAATTTTGGGAGTTGAGGCGCCCGGATGGCAAGGCACGAAAACTTAAGGAATATCAAGCATATTTCGAGTTTTCGTAACGCAGCCAGTCGGGATGCATCGGCATCCAAAATGTGAAGTTATTTTTGAGTGAGCCCTTAGTTTATGGTAAAGTGACCTCTCCGGTTCTTTGCCCAGGCTTCTTCATTATGGCCGGGATCCAAAGGGCGTTCTTCGCCATAGCTTATACTGTTTAAACGTGATTCTGCAATACCGAGATCCATCAGGAAGGTCTTGGCACTTTCAGCACGTCGTTCACCCAGAGCAAGGTTGTACTCATTTGTACCCCGCTCATCGCAGTGTCCTTCAATGGTTGCCGTAACATCGGAATTGTTTATAAGCCATTCCGCTTTTTTCTTCAAAATTTCCTGTGCCTCGGCAAGGAGAACAGCACTGTCAAATTCAAAAAATATATCTTCATTTAAAAACATGTTTCGGGCAGCGGTCTTACGTTCTGCTTCTTCCTGAAGGCGTTGCTCCTCAATAGCCTGTTGCCGTGCCAACTCTTCCTGTTTTGATTTTTCAGCCGCCGCCTCATCTTCGGCCTGCTGAGTTAAAGAAGTCTCCGCCCGGATTGTCTTTTTTGCACATGAAACGGTGAACAGAAATCCGGGAATTACAAGTACCATGGCCAAATTGATTAATAACTTTTTTCGCATTTTTTTCTCCTTTTAATTTAATTTGTAATTTTTGTGCTTTTTATCAAAATTTTTTTTATTAATTATTAACCATTCCTGGTGACCAATCCGGTTCTGTCTGCTCGCCCTCCAAGGCAAGTAATCGTCTCTGGTCGGTTCCATAAGCAGTCATAACATAGATTCTGGAAGGCCCTTCCCGTGTAGAACTGAATACAATAAGGCTTCCGTCCGGTGACCATGAAGGAGCCTCGTTGTCGCCCTGATCATGTGTCAGTTGAATCAGGCCCTGACCGTCAATACCGATCACGAAGATATTATTTAGGCCGTTTCCCATCCCTGCATAGGCCACTTTGTCCCCTTTGGGCGACCAGCTTGGCTGTGTATTATATCGTCCCTGAAACGTCAGTCTTCTTACCGCTCCTGAAGATATATTTTTAATATAAATCTGGGGTGTTCCGGATCTTTTTGAAACAAAAGCCATATGCTTGGCGTCCGGGGACCAGGTGGGCGACAGATCAATACCCCTTTTCTTTGTTAACCTTTTAATAATTTTCCCGGTTCCGGTCAATAGATAAATTTCAGGATCACCTGAAAATGAAAGTGTCGCTGCCAGTTCAAATTTGTTGGGAACCCAGGCAGGTGTGATATTGATTCCTTTTTTTGAAACCACAGCCCCGCGCTTTTGTCTTAAATGCTTCAAGTAAAGATCGGGCTTGCCTTTTGCATAGGAAGTATAAGCCAGCCATTTTCCGTCGGATGACCATGCCGGGGAAAGGGTAATACTTTTTGTATGCGTTATCTGCCTGGGATTGTATCCGTCAAATTCACATACATAAATTTCCTTGTTTCCCGAATTTTTGGAAACAAATGCAATCTCACTGTTAAAAAACCCTCTGTCCCCGGTCAGAAAAAAAATAATTTCGCTGCAAAAACGGCGGACTATTTTTCGCTGATCCTTGATCAATCCCTTGTATTTTTTACCGACCAGCAATTTTTCTTTAAACGTGTCATAAAGTCGAAGTTCCATTTCCACCTGGTTGTCCTGAATCAGAACCCCCCCGGTTACCAGGAGCTCTGCTCCGATACTGGTCCAGTTATAAAAATTTACATTTGCCAAAGATATCACGGTTTGCATATCCACAAGAAAGGCGTCACGGTCAAGGATTTTGAAATAGCCTGTAAATTCCAACGTTTCAGCGAGCAAATCAGATGCCGTTCTGGATAGACGCTCTGTGGCGTCGCCAGAGTAAATTTTCTTGAACACAGGGATTGCAATTGGAATTTTTCGTAAAAAAGGATGGGTGATATCAATATAATCATATCTGGCCCCGCATATACCCATCCCAACAACCATAAAAGATGCTATTACAATTAAACATATTGTTTTAATAGAGTGTTTTTTCATTCTGTCCTTTGAAAACATTGTAAATGCCACCCTATTTTATCCCTTCGGGTGTAAACCTCAGGCCGACAGTTACAAAGGGCTTTTTCACCCCCGGTGGATGAGGACGAACAGGATTTGATTTCATAATAGCTTTTTTGGCGGATTCGTCGAAATAACTGTTCCCGGACCTTTTATCAAACCATATATCTTTTATCTCGCCGTTTGGCATAACTTTGAGTGCCAGATACGCCTCAAGATTCTTTTGCCCCCCGGCCAGCTGTTCGGAAAATGCCCAACGGTTCTGAATCTGGTACGCAACTTCGATGCGATATATATCAATTAATTCCAAAGCCTTTTTACTGCCGGGCCCGAATTCACCGGCTATCCCCGGACTTTTTACATCTTCATGGGTTTTACGGTCATTGGGCCCGGTTTTTTTTACCTGATCCTTGAGACGGTCGATCGCCTGTCTGATCTGATCGGGCCTTGATTTTTCAATTTTCTTTTCAAGTTGGGTTATTGCGCTTTTAACCACACGGGCAGACTTAAAGGTCTTTTTTTTAAGTGATTTTTTTATTTTCTTCTTTTTGGGCGCAATAGAAATCGCTTTTGAGGGCTTCTGAACGGTTGCAGGAATAGTTTTTGAAGCAACCTTGGAATCCGGAGCCTTTTTTTTCGCTTTTGACTGTGCTTTAAGTTCTGCAGGCCGCTGATTGCCCGGAGCCGCTGATTTTTTCAGGGCAGGTAAGGAAACCATGCTGACATTTATAACCGAAAGAGAAGGCCTTCTATTTGTTGCATAACCCGGAGCAAATATCAAAATCACAAAAAGGATTAGGTGACACATGAAGGAAACACTAAAATTTAAAAAGAATGTCCTGCGTTCGTATTCCTTATCTTGGGACAAATAAGAATTTGAATGCATGCTTTTATTCATTAGCTTTTTGCTTTTGGTTTCTTTCCTTTCTCTTTTTGACGAATCGGCTCAGTCACCATTCCCAGCTTCTCAACCCCGGCCTCTTTTATTTCGGACATGACTTGAACAACAAATCCATAGGGTATTTCCTTGTCAGCCCGAAGGTAGACTCCCCGGTCCTCCCGACCTTCAAGAATTTTTTTTAGTTTTTCCTGAAGAAAATCGAGTGCAACCTGAAAATCGTTAATAAATATTTGATTCTTATTGTTGATGGTAATAATAAGATGCTCTTTTTTTGCAATAAGCGGCTGTGATGTGGTCTCGGGCAGGGCAACATCTACACCCTGCATCATCATTGGCGCGGTTACCATGAAAATAACCAGAAGAACCAGCATAACATCAACAAACGGAGTTACATTAATATCAGACATAAGGCGGTCACTGTTTCCCCCTTGTACCATCGAATGTTTCCCCCCTTGAGTTTCTTAGTTGTAAATTTTGTGCTTTTTATGGCAAAACTTTTTCCATTCTGCCACTAAGGCACCAAGGCACGAAGAAAGAATAATAAATATATCCTTTGTGTCTTGATGTCTTTGTGGCAAATATTTTTGGTTCCGGTTTATCCGGCTTAGGTCATAATGTCCCGTTCAATAATATTTAAAAAATCTGCGGAAAAATTTTGCAGTTCGGATTCGACAATCCTGATTTTTTGCATAAAATGATTAAAGGCGATAACCGCCGGTATGGCGGCTGCCAACCCGGCGGCCGTTGCAATAAGCGCTTCGGAAATCCCGGGCGCTACCACGGCAAGGCTGGCCGAACCCCTGAGCCCGATACCATGAAAGGAATTCATTATACCCCACACGGTCCCGAACAAACCGATAAAAGGCGTTGTGTTCCCGGTTGTGGCCAGAAAAGGAACCATTCGGGTCATGCGGGTGGTCTCGGCGTTAATGGCCCGGCGCAAGGCCCGTTTAACATTGCCGATTCCGGTGAATTTGGAACCCAAAGATGCATCTTCGGTTCCGGATGAATGTTTTGATCCTGATTCTGTCGGATCCTTGAATCGGCTGGATTTTTTAAGTTCCACGTATCCCACGCGAAAAATCCTGGCAACCGGGCTGCCTCGAAGCAGCTTTGCCTTAGAAAAAGCATTGGATAAATTCCTGCTTTTCCAGAAAAAGTCAATAAATTCCACCGACTCGGAAAACGCCTTTTTGAGATAGCGATATTTCATTATCATGATTGCCCATGAGGTTACCGAAAAAAAGAGCAACAGTAAAAGTACAAACTGAACCATAAGACCGGCGTTCATTATCATATAGAAAAAATCTATCTTTGCAGTATCCATTAAACGACTCCGTGTTTCATATAATTTAACATCTCGCAAATTCTATAATTTATTGAAAATAAGGGTTTCTTTTGAGCCTATATTTTTAACTCGGGCATGAAATAATGGAATAATGGAATGATGGAATATTGGTCCCGATGGAGCGGGAATAAAAGGATGTTATAAATCTATTTAATTCTCTGTCAAGAGGAATTTTACAATAACCCCATTTTCCAGCATTCTCCCGCCATGGCGGGAAGCGCTAAAGCGGTAATATTTTCAGAAGGCTGCAAGGTCACCCAATTTATATTTTTTTACTATATGAACCTGATTATGGTGTCAAGAAATTTGACGGTTTCGTAAAATGTCCAACTTTTGCGTTGTGCTGCATTTCGTAATCATTCAACATACGAAAAGTACGCCTCATGATTACAAAATTTGCACGCCTTGAATTTGAACTTTTTACGAAACCGTCTAAATCGGACTTTTTACGAGTTCATCAAATTTGGTTTGTTCACAAAATTGCCATTAATTT
>JAYEFV010000029.1:0-5947 GCA_034658755.1 Thermodesulfobacteriota bacterium
GTCGATATCAAAGAAATCGTGGGACCGGATTATACCAATCGATTTAATTTGTACAGAGCCATAGAGCTCAGTGGGGGGCCGGCCCCAGGATATACTTCGGCCCAGGCCCTTGATGCCCTTGAAGAACTGGCTGGAGAAGTTCTTCCGGGGGATATGGGCTTTGAGTGGAGCAACATGTCGTTTCAGGAAAAGAAGGCTTCCGGAACAGGTTCCATTGTTTTCGCGTTTTCATTGTTGTTTGTATTTCTTATTCTCGCCGCCCAGTACGAAAGCTGGTCCTTGCCTTTTAGTATTCTGCTGGGAACGCCCTTTGCAATATTCGGTGCGTTTCTGGCCTTGTTCTTTGCCAGGCTGTTCAGTCAGAGTTATGAACTCAACGTTTTTGCTCAGATTGCACTGGTGATGCTCATCGCCATGGCGGCCAAGAACGCCATACTCATCGTTGAGTTTGCCAAGCTGGAATTTGACAAAGGCCTTTCTTTGTTTGATGCAGCCGTAAAAGCCGCAG
This sequence comes from Thermodesulfobacteriota bacterium, assembly GCA_034658755.1. Lineage (GTDB taxonomy): Bacteria > Desulfobacterota > Desulfobacteria > Desulfobacterales > UBA11574 > S5133MH16. The sequence continues at coordinate 509 of JAYEFV010000029.1, forward strand.
AGCTGCGTTTCAGACCCATATTAATGACTGCGTTTTCATTTATTTTAGGAGTCTTTCCATTAGTTGTTGCCTCCGGTGCCGGATCTGAAGCGAGAGTCGTTATGGGTATGGCATTGTTAGGGGGTATGACTTTAGCCACATTATTGGGTGTTTTCTTTTATCCCATGCTGTTTGTCTTCATCGGCAAAATTGCCAAATATGAGCAGAAACGAGATCTTCAATTGAAGCCTGATACAAAAAAATCATGATGGTTTTTGAAATGAGAAAACTGGTTAACATTGTTGCAATAATGATAATTGTATCTTTTACGGGTTGTGCAGTGGGTCCTGATTTTAAAAAACCTGTTGTCGAAACACCGCATAATTTTAGATTTTCCGATTCAGAATCCAAAGAAGTGGTTAACTTGAAATGGTGGGAATTATTCAATGACCCCGTTCTGAATTCATTGGTTATCACAGCATTGAATGACAATAAAGATGTAAGGATTGCCGCCAGTCGCATCGAAGAAGCCCGCGCATCGCTGGGGTTTACCAAAGCAGATATGTACCCCAGATTGGACGTAGAGGCCGGGTCCTCCCGGGGAAGCTATATTGGCGGGAGCAAAGTCGATATAGACAACAAGTTTTTTATCGCGCCGACGTTGAGCTGGGAGATAGACTTCTGGGGAAAATTTCGCAGGGCAACCGAATCAGCCAGGGCCGAGTTGATGGGTTCCGAATATTCACTCAGAACCGTTCAGATCAGTTTAATTTCCGAGGTGGTAAGTACCTATTTTCTGTTGTTGGATTATCATCAGAGATTGAAAATATCCAAACAGACACTTGATTCACGGCTGGATAGTCTTGATATTATTCAAAAGCGTTTTGACAAAGGAATTATTCCCGAAATTGACTTAAACCAGGCTCAAATCCAAAAAGAAATTGCAGCGGCAGCCATACCGGTCCATGAACGTTTAATTTTCAAAGCTGAAAATACATTAAGCATTTTACTTGGCAAATTCCCGGGGGAAATTAAAAGAGGTGCCGACCTGTATTGTCAAGCCTTACCTCCCGACATACCGGTTGGACTGCCTTCTTCTTTACTAGAACGCAGGCCTGATATTATCCAGGCGTTGTATTTACTGGAAGCTCAGACCGCGAGAATTGGAGTAGCCCAAGCATTGAGATTTCCCTCCATCAGTTTAACGGGCATTTTCGGCTTTGCCAGCACACAGTTGTCGGACTTAATATCCGATGGAGATGCCTGGTCGATCGGCGGTAGTCTGTTTGGACCAATCTTTAACTTTAATCAAGATAAGCTGCGTGTTGAAGTTGAAAAGGAAAGAACCAAACAGGCATTGTACCATTACGAAAATACGGTACTGTTTGCCTTTAGAGATGTCGCAAACGGATTGAATGAAATTCACACTTACAAAAAACAATTTTCCGCGGTAGAAAGAGAATTCATAGCTGCAAAAAATGCGAATACTTTATCAAAAATGAGATATGACAAAGGCGTAACCAGCTATCTTGAAGTTTTGGATACTGAACGAACATTGTTTGATGTTGGATTGGAGCTTTCCGAATTAAAGCAACAATTCTATAATGCCTATGTAAAATTATATAAGGCCCTGGGCGGAGGATGGCTTTACAAAGAGGAAATGGAACAGGCACAAAATCAGCCGGAGGCACCAAAAAACAATTCCCTCTATTAAGTATTGGTTTATAAGAGAACAGCTATCCATCACATTAAAAATTTCGTATCCGTTCACGGTGTAATTGAGTTAGTGGAAATTCCAAATAACAAATCCCAAAAAACAAATAAATTACAATGACCGAAATTCAAAATCCCCAAAAAAAACAATCGCTTTGCCTCCGGCCCGGAGGGAAATTTGATGGACTCGTAAAAAGTCGTCACCCCGGCGAAAGCCGGGGTCCAGGTCAGTCATAAGTTTCTGAAAACACTGGATTCCGGCTTTCGCCGGAATGACAAAAAATGGGTTTTTTTGACTTTTTACGAGGTTGTCAGATTTGGTGCTTGAAATTTGAGATTTAATTGTAATTTGGTATTTGTTATTTGTGATTTAATTGATTCTTAGCGCTTGGAATTTTGGGTTTCAAAAAGTCCGTGAACGGTTACCCTTTTTTAAAAAAGGCTGAACTATTACGTTATATGAAACAAAATCAGCTGAGCATAAATAACATAATTCTCTTAATTTGCCTATTAGTCATCATCCTTTTCTTCCCCGTATTATCTTTTCAAAGAGTGCTGATGAAAAACATACTTTTTACGGCCATAGTTATCTTCGGCACTTTTTCTCTGGATTTTGTTAAAAGAGCTCAAAAAATCCTGATCGCATCCGGAACAGTTACCATATTTTTAAGCTGGCTTAGTCATTTTTCTCCGAATCATGTGTCGGACTTAGTCCATTCCTTCTCATTTTTTTGTTTTAACCTGTTTATTGTCGTATTTATGGTCAGGCATATCGCTAAGAGCAAAAATGTCAATGTAACCATTATAATCAATTCAATCAACGGGTATCTGTTTATAGGAATATTAGGAGCGGTGCTCCTGGTCATGGCGGAAATACTGCAAAAACTTCTTTATCATCTGGATACCGGGGCGATTAATTTTGCCGGGGGGACTGCCCAAGGGTTTCATGATTTTCTATACTTCAGCTTTATTACCCTGACAACGTTAGGATATGGTGATGTCACACCGGTTTCAGCTTTTGCCAAATCCGTCACGCTTATCATTGCCATTACCGGCCAGCTTTATTTGACCATTCTGATTGCCATTCTGGTAGGAAAGTTTCTCAGCCGAACGGAGACCGATTGATCCGGCACTTCTAACTTGATAGTATAGGAATTTTCTTTTTTAGAGCGGCGAAGCCGCGTTATATAAAATCGCGAAGCGATTGTATAACTTGTCCGGCTTTCAGGAGAGTAGCCCCTTTCAGGGGCAAACCAAAGCCTGGTCCTATGGGCCAGGATCCTTTACTCCTATTTGTCATGTTGGTTATTTTTTTCGCAAGACAATGAATTTCTTCTTTTATTTTTAGCAAAATTATGCAATATTTAATATATGTGCATAGATCAGAGATATGGCTGTGAAAAAACTATAACGATCTTTGCATGGAGAGCAATACTGCTGGCGGCAATTAAATATGAAATATAAAACAGTTTGATTTTTACTAAGTTGAAGGAGGGGCTGTATGAAACTTGATCGAATTATTGTAATATTTATAGCTGTTGTTTTTCTTTTTGGCTGTGCAGGATCGTCCAAAAAGATGAACCGACTAAATCTTGGTATGACTAAACAAGAAGTCATAGAAGCCATTGGTGAACCGACAAGCACTAGTGCTAAAAGGGATACAGAATATCTTAATTATCACCTTACAACAGGGGGTTTTTTCACCAGTGTATATTATGTCAAGTTGCTGGATGGAAAGGTGAAAGCTTATGGTCAGGCGGGTGACTTTGGTTTAAGCTACTAAGGGCTCGCGCAAAAATAACTTCACATTTTTACATCTCAGCTTCAGCCCATCTTTGGCTGATACCTCACTCGCACCCGATCTTATAAAATTGACCGCGAAATAGCTCGCTATTCCTGTGGTTTTGCTTTCTCGGATCAGCCAAACCTGAACCAAATCTGAGCGCCAATTCTGCGAAGTTATTTTTGCGCGAACCCTAAATCATGAAGAAATCCCAACACAAGTGTTCTTTCTTAACTATTGAAAGGAAAACCATCAATGTTCCATTTTCACCCGATCCGATTAAGGACAAATAATTCCAAATTTATACTACCAGTTTTTATAAAGATCGCGACCATTACTGGTATATTGTTATCAATTTTATCAGGGATCGCGACAGCTGATAGAAAATCCCCGCAGGAGGAAATCCTTTTGCAGCATAAGACGGTGCTAGGTGATTTTGATGAGATGGTTCAACATCGTACGATCCGTGCCCTGGTGGTCTATAGCAAAACGTTCTACTTCTTAGATCGAGGACGGCAGTACGGTATCTCCTACGAGGCGTTAAGAGAATTTGAAAAATTTGTCAACAAAAAGGCGAAGACCAAAACACTGAAAATCCAGGTTGTATTCATTCCTGTCAGTCGTGATGAACTCATACCTTCTCTGCTTAATGGTCTTGGAGATATCGCAACCGCCAACTTGACCATCACAACCAAACGTCAGAAACAGGCGGACTTTTCTAATCCTTTTTTGAGCGGTGTGAAAGAACTGCTCGTCACCGGGCCACCAGCACCTCCAATAAACAGTATCGACGATTTGGCAGGTGAGGAAATTCACGTTCGCCGGTCCAGTAGCTATTACGAAAGCCTGAATCAATTGAATATGACCTTTAAACAGGCAGGAAAACCTCAGATGAAATTGATTCCTGCCGATGAGACGTTTGAAGATGAAGATTTACTGGAAATGGTCGACGCGGGTCTCATCCAGATGATTGTGATGGACAGTCACAAGGCACGATTTTGGGAGAAAATCTTTGACAATATAAAAGTTCACCCAGACATTGCCGTGAGAGCCGGTGGCGAGATCGCCTGGGCCTTTCGCAAGAACAGCCCAAAACTTAAAGCCGTGGTGAATGAATTTGTAAAAGGCCACAAAAAGGGGACGATGCTGGGCAATATTCTGTTTAAACGATACCTGAAAAATACCAAATACGTCAAAAATTCCGTGTCCGAACAGGAGATGAAAAAGTTTAAAGCAATGGTACAGCTTTTCAAAAAATACGCCGATAAATATGATTTCAATTATTTAATGGTAATTGCCCAGGCCTATCAGGAGTCTGGTCTTGACCATGGCAAGCGCAGTCATGCGGGTGCTGTCGGCGTCATGCAGCTGCTGCCGACCACAGCGGAAGATCCTAACGTCAACATTGCCGATATTGAGAAGTTGGAAAATAACATACACGCCGGCATGAAATACCTGAGGTTTATCATCGACCGGTATTATAAAGACGAACCAATGGATGATGTCAACAAGCTACTCTTTGCCTTTGCGTCCTATAACGCCGGTCCGGCCAGGGTAAAAGAGCTTCGCGAAAAAGCTGCCGCTATGGGACTTGACCCGAACGTGTGGTTTCGCAACGTGGAGATCGCCGCAGCAAAATTAATCGGCCGAGAAACGGTTCAATACGTCAGAAACATTTACAAATATTATATCACCTATCATATGGTTGTTAATCAAGTTGAAAAAAAACAGACAGGTCAAGTATTTTAGTAGATAAAAGTGAACACTTACAACACCAATTATATCAGGAGATAGTATGATGAGATATTTTTACACTGGATCTTTATTTTTGATGAATTCGTAAAAAGTCCGATTTAGACGGTTTCGTAAAAAGTTCAAATTCAAGGCGTGCAAATTTTGTAATCATGAGGCGTACTTATCGTACGTTGAATGATTACGAAATGCAGCACAACGCAGAAGTTGGA
>JAYEFV010000030.1:0-5913 GCA_034658755.1 Thermodesulfobacteriota bacterium
CGGAGGCCAGCCCGTAGGGTAGGGCCTACGCCCCGGAGGGAAAGGCGAAAATTTTAACCACCCCAGAGAAATAGGCTCCGCATTTCACGGGGCAGGCAGGAATACATTGAGTATTTTGAGGATTAAAATTTGAGTCTGACGCCGGGATTGGGCAAAAGGAGGTGTTTTTCAAAGGTCTCAAGTGAGCCACCGCAATATACTTTTATATTGGAAAGCCGTTTTTCGGCCATTTCGACTATTATTGAGCCGGACTTGCCGGAGGAGGAGCACCGCCGCCACCGCCGCCGCCGCCTCCTCCAGCAGCAATAGCAATGCCACCGACGACTCCGAGTCCGATAAGAACTTTTGTGGTGGTTGACCAACCTTCATCTGTATCCGCTGTTTTCTCTTCTTCAGTTTTTGGTTCCTCTTTTTTCCCTTCTTTATCGTCAAACAGACCTGCCTGAGCCAGTCTGAGTTCTTGACCGGCGCTGATCCTCTTGGTTTCGCCGTCGCCGACCGATAATAAGATTGATCCGCCCTCAAGCACTCCAACCCTGGCAATGCCCTCCGTAACCGATACATAGCCTTTGAGCAAGCCGGATTTCGCAGATGCATTCAGCAAAATTTGATGTGTGGTTACCACACCATCCGGAGTTTGGAATACCAGAATATGCGGCGTGGCGGAAAGCGCAAAATAAACCGTTCCGTTTTTGACGGACAACTTACGGGAGTCATAATATGTTTTAACGGAAAACAGGCTTTTGTCTATTGCTAGCAGATAAAGGTCGTTCATTTTGACACCGCACTCGCCCTGTACGGATAATAGGGTGCCTTCGGGAAAAGGAGCTTCAGAACTGAACTCTCCAACTTTCTGGTTCCCCTGAAATAAGGTGACCGTGCCCTTAGGGATTATTCTGCCCACGGATAATCCTGAAGCAAAAGTCGTTGATGCAAAAGCCAGGAGTGCGAAGATAGCAACAATCTTCAATTTAATTTGATGATTAAGTATAAAACGCATCTAATAGCTCCTTTGAGACCTTTGAGGAAATAAAAGGAATACAACATATATGAGACCTATAACATGAAATAACCATATATAATAATTTATCTGAATGTCAATATAAAATCCTAACCCGGTCAAGCCGGAAAAGTTCCAAGTGAGCTAAAATTTGAAGTGAGCTAAAGCTGATGCATTCGTAAAAAGTCAAAATTCTCGTCACGCGAAAGCGGGAGTCCATAATAACTTGATAGTATAGGAATTTCCTTTTTTAGAGCGGCGAAGCCGCGTTATATAGAATCGCGAAGCGATTGTATAACTTGAAATTGCTGGATTCCAGCTTCCGCGGGAATGGCAAATATGGGGCAAAACAGACTTTTTGCGAATGCACAAAGTTAAGGAGTCTCTACGCTCAAGCTTTTATACAAATTGGCAGTATTCCTTAACCCCGGAGGAATAGGCTCCGCATTCCACAGGGTAAACTTTAGGCACTTTAGGTCAATTTAGGCACTTCACACTTAGTTGGTTAAGCATTTTTTTTGCCACAAAAAGCACAAATTTTACAAATAAGAGCCTAACACATTATAATTATAGATAAACTCCATGAAAAATAGCAGACAATCTTACATAAAAAAAAATCTTTGGCTGAGGGCACAAATCATCCAGGCTGTGCGCACATTTTTCATTGATAATGACTATCTTGAAATTGAGACCCCCTGCAGGATTCCTGCTCCCACTCCTGAAGCCCATATTGAGGCTGAAGTTTCAGGTGACTGGTTTTTACACACTTCCCCGGAGCTTTGTATGAAACGGCTTTTTGCAGCCGGATATCCGCGTATCTTTCAGATTTGCCGATGCTTCCGTCAAAAGGAGAGGGGCTCAAAGCACCTGCCTGAAATGACTATGCTGGAATGGTATACCTCCGGTCATAATTATTTTAATATGATGGAGCAGTGTGAAGAATTAATACGGTTTGTGGCTCGCCGATCCGGTTTTGAAAATTTTCTGGTTTACCAGGGCAACCGCATCGATCTTAACGCTCCCTGGTCCAGGATATCGGTGACAGATGCATTCGAGATGTTCTCATCAGTTTCCATGGAAACGGCGGTTTTACAGGATCGATTTGACCAATTAACGGCCTTTGATATTGAACCGAATCTGGGGCGCAAAAAACCGCTTTTTCTTTATGATTATCCTGCTGCCGCTGCCTCTCTGGCAAGACTAAAACCGGGAAACCGTTCCCTGGCCGAAAGGTTCGAGCTTTACATAAGCGGTTTGGAACTGTGCAATGCCTTTTCAGAATTGACCGATCCGGTTGAGCAGAGAACAAGATTTGAGAACGAACAAAAGAACCGCAGCAAATTCGGATTGCAGGCATACCCCTTGCCCGAAAAATATCTGGATTCATTGCAACTTATGCCGGAAGGATCCGGAATTGCTCTGGGTATCGACCGTCTGGTTATGCTATTTGCAAATACAGATAATATTGATGATGTTGTGGCATTTACGCCCGAAGAACTTTGATGAAAATTGACGGCTTCGTAAAAAGTCCAACTTCTGGGTTGCGCTGCATCCTTCGTCACTGCAGCGTACTATAAGCACGCCTCATTCCTCAGGATTTGCGCGCCTTGAATTTGGAGCTTTTTACTTTGCCGTCGGATTGTGACTTTTTACGATACTGTCAAAATTGGGATAAAGAAATTATTGAAGTGCATATCTCATTTTAATTGACATAACACGATTAACTCTTATAAATTCAACTTTTTAGTAAATGCTCCATCCCGGGCTAAGGTAAGGGCAAGCTTCTGTTCGAAATATTCGCAGACAATTTTTTTATTTTTCGAACGACAAAAAGGTTGAAAAATTATGATTGAAAAGAAAATTTTGGTTGTAGATGACGAAGAAACCACAAGAGTACTTCTGGAAAGAACCATTTCTGAATTTGGATATAGGGTTGAGCTTGCGTATAGTGCTGAGGATGATTTGGACAAAATAACAAATGAAGAGTTTTGGAAAAATGGAAAACAAAAAAACTAAGTCCCAGGCAGATATCGAGTGGGAGCAGCGCAAGTTGTGCAGAGATGAGAGCTGCATCGGCGTGATTGGTCCGGACGGTCGTTGCAAGGAGTGCGGATTGCCTTTTGAAGAGGGGCTTTCCGATGAAACAAAAGCAGAACCGGCCATAGAAAACTTAGAAGAGGCCACAACAGAAGAAGAATTAGAAGAGGTTGTGGAAAGTGGAGCAGAGAAATTCGATGCGGATTTAGAGTGGGAACAGCGCAAACTCTGTGTCGATGAAAGCTGTATCGGCGTGATCGGTCCGGACGGGCGTTGCAAGGAGTGCGGCAAACCGTTTGAGAATAAATGATACCCTTGGGGTTTATCCTTCGAGATCCAAAGGACCGGTTCTCGAATTTGCCCGAGCCGTCGCCACTTTTTTATGATAGGTGAGAACAATAAACAGGCCAACACAAAGGATCATGATTACGCCTCCGGATGGAAAAGCCCGGCGGAGCTGGAAGATATCCATCATCAAGCCTGCCAGCAATGATCCTGTAAGCATTCCCAGACTGTGTGCCATTGCCAAAAGCCCCATAACGGATCCCATTGCCTCGGTTGCATTCCCTTTTAATACAGACAGTGCCATCAGTGCAGGCATTGAAACACCTCCCCCAAAGCCGAACAATAGACAGGCCACTACCAGATCGTTGAAGCTGTCTGCCCATTCAAAAGAAAAAATTGAATAACTGATGATTAACCCCCCGGTAACAACCATCATTTTCCGATTGATCCTGTCTGCCAGAAAACCCATGGGGACGTGCAAAAGACCGCTGGAAAAAATTCCCAATGTCACAAGAATTCCAATGGATGAACTCGAGAGTGAAAATTCTAAATCTCCCAAAACAGGCAGAAAGCTCCAGATGACCCCGATACATGCGGCATAACCGAGCCTGAAAAGAAAAAGCCCTGCCATATCACTGTCATAAAGAAGCCGTTTCCACTCTATTGGATTTGTTCCCCGGCTCACAACCGACTCAGATCGTGCTGGAGGGAGTAGAAACAGGCTTAATAAAAAGCCTGCAAAAGCAAGAAAGCCCATGGATGCAAAAGAGGTGTCGAGGCTGAAGTGGTCACGGATTTCTCCTCCGATCAGTGGCCCGATACTCAGACCTAGGAACATGGACATATTAAACAATCCCATGGTGAAACCTTCACGGCCGGGCGGTGTGATATCTCCGACATAGGCTTGAACCGCCGGCATTATCATGGCTGATGTTATCCCCTGAACAAACCGTATACCGATAAGGGATTCAACATTATTTGCAAGAATGAATACCAGTGAAACCAGTGTATAGCCACAGAGTCCCGCCACAATAAACGGTTTTCGCCCCTTTTTATCTGAATATCTGCCGAAATAAGGGAGTAAAAAGGTTCTGGAAAGGGAAAATGACCCGAATATCAACCCGATGTATATACCACTTGCCCCGAGATTGTGGGCATAGACCGGCAGCAAGGGGACGACGATCCCGACACCGGTTACCGTGGCGAATATGGAAAAAAACAGGGCGCTGAAAATTTTTTTATCTAATTTTTTCATGCAGGTTGTTTTTTAATACATAGCCGTTTACCCTTACTCAGAATTTACCCTAACCCTCTCAAAAAAACGCCATCCACGTTACGGGGGATGGCGTAATATCTCAATGAAATTAGTTGTCAAAACGGCTCTTGAGGTTTTGTCCGGGATGAAAAATCTGTCTTACGCTTTTTGAATATCGGCAAGCACAGACTCAATTAAATTCCTTATCTCAGAAAGTCTGTCTTCAGACATGGCTTCAAAACGCAGCACCAGGGCCGGCTGAGTGTTAGATGCGCGTACAAGACCCCACCCGTCGTCAAAAAGAACCCGAACCCCGTCGATATCGATTATATTGTAACGCGTGCGGAAAAATTCGGTCGTCTTTTTAACAACGTCGAATTTTTTATCATCAGGGCATTCAACACGTATCTCGGGTGTGGAAAATGTTTTGGGAACGTCAGATAAAAGTTCGGATATTTTCTTTCCGGTTTGGGTTAATATCTCGAGGAGCCTGCAAGAAGCATAGGTGGCATCATCAAAACCAAAATATCGATCGGCAAAAAACATGTGGCCGCTCATCTCACCTGCCAGTTCAGCCTTTTCTTCTTTCATTTTCTTTTTAATCAAAGAGTGACCGGTTCTCCACATAATCGCCCGCCCGCCGTGTTTTTCGATGTCATCATACATTGTTTTTGAACATTTTACTTCGGATATGAATGTTGCCCCGGGTTTTCTCGAAAGGATCTCCCGGGAAAATATGATCATGAGCTGGTCACCAAATACAAGGTTCCCCTTCTCATCCACAACGCCGATTCGATCGCCGTCACCGTCATAACCGATGCCCACATCCAATCCCTTTTCCTTTACCATGGCAACAAGGTCCTGCATGTTCTTTGCCACCGTGGGGTCTGCTTCATGGTTTGGAAAAGTGCCGTCCATGTCGCAATAAATATCGTAAACTTCACAATTAAGATTCTTTAATATGGGTACGGCAACCACTCCTGCAGTACCATTACCCGCATCCACACCCACCTTGATGGGACCTGCTATGGTTATATTATTTATTAAAAATTCCTTATAGGGCGTGACAACGTCGGATGTAGAAAGAGAGCCCTTTCCCTGCACAAATGATTTTTCAGTAATAATCCCGAGAATTTTCTGGATACCTTCGCCATGAATCGAAGCCAAATCCATACAGAGCTTAAAACCGTTATACTCGCCAGGATTATGACTGGCCGTAACCATAACACCCCCTTCCCGGTCAAGATGCTGGATTGAAAAATAGAAAACCGGAGTGGGGCAAACTCCGATGTCGATCACATCACATCCGGTTGACAGTAACCCCTCAATGATTTTT
>JAYEFV010000031.1:0-5902 GCA_034658755.1 Thermodesulfobacteriota bacterium
CGGATATAAAGGCCCGTCAGGCCCGGAATATCAGTTTGATAAAATTGAAAACAAACTCCGCTACTTTTTACGTGATCTTCCCTGGTTGTCTCCGGGAGAAGGGCAGGATACAAATGAAGAAGCGTTTGCCCTTTTTTTGAAAACGTTGCTTAAGACTTTGAAAAATTCGATTCAAAAGCCGTAATTTTTAGCAAAGAACATATCTTCAGATAGAGGAACTTAATTCATGCACAGCAGAAAACTGGCACTGGCCATGGCAAAACAATACAGGCAGTGTCCGCCGCCTGATATTATCCAGGATCCGTTACAGCAGGACCAGATCAAACTGCATTGTTCCATATGTCCGTATTGCTCTACGGATCTGTCATCAGACATCCCATTCTGGGACAAGCTTTCGCAAATAATAGTAAAAAAGTATTCAAAAGCAGGTTTTACGGAACCGGACATTCCTATCCTGCCAGGACAGTTCCGGCTGATCAAATACGGTTTGGCAGGTTGGAAAGACGGCTTTTATTATTCACCTCCTCTAATTTTAGTCCTTGAATCCAATGAATCCCAATCCAATACAGCTATTGTGGCCCATACATTTCATGACGTTACCCTGGCAGGACCTGACGATCTGATTTTATTCGCCGAGCAAACAGGTTGCGGGGAATTGTTCGTTCAGTGCTGGCATATATATACGGTAAAAACCGATCATCTGGAACCACCATCAGGACGAATCAACCCGGAAATTTTAGAAGTTGTAAAAAGGATGACAAAAAACCATGAAGATCTGCCGGATTGGGCTTTGATGCCCGCACCGCTTACGGAACACGATCCCAGAAAATATTTCAGAGAGCTTGAGGTGGAAACAGGCTATTTTTTTGCATCACAATCCGTGGGGCGGCTGATAGAATATCCGGAACATCAACAGATCCGGATTGTCTATTCATCTTTGGATGAGGTCATACAGGCCCTTAATGAGAAAATTGACGGAATTTTCTGTCCTGTGCATGTGGATACCGTGGAAGAAGCCCTTGCAGCGGTTGAATTGCCTGAAGAATACTATCCTCTTGCAGCAGCGGATAAAGATAAAAAAGCGGTTTCCGCAAAATTTGTTTTTGTCCAAAACCAAAAGATTATGGATCTCAAAGGGGCAGAAGCTGAGATTTATTCCGTAACTTCTGTGTCCGGCGGAGTCGCAGTCAGTGGTAAAATCCACGGTCTTCCTGAAAATATGGTCAGATCAACTTTTTTATGCTCCCTTTTTTCTGAAGACCACACAAAGGTATCTTTGTCTGAGAAAACAGAATGGGACCCTGAACAAGGGTTTTTTTATGCCGAGTTTTCAACGGATAGGGTATCTGATCTGGATTTTCGTATAACACTGGTTTTTGAAACTTGATAGTATAGAAATTTCCTTTTTTAGAGCGGTGAAGCCGCGTTATATAGAATCGCGAAGCGATTGTATAACTTGAGAATGAATTTTTTGAGACAGATTGATATAGAACATATTCAATTTTTAGCACGGCGCAGGTTGTATGATCACCTGAAAAATTGTCTGCGCGATCCCCATTTTTCTGTTCTCGGATCCATTGTAAGAGAAAGGTCCTCATTGTGTTTAGAAAAGATCAGATGCCATCTTTCAGAAAAGGATGAGATTTTAAAACTTTTTGAACTCCATCTAATGGCAGAAGTTTTTCTTTATGGTGCCAGGCTTTCCCGGAGCATGAGACAATGGATAGGAGATCAAATCGACATTAAAATGTTTTTCCAGGAATACAACCTGGAGTTGATGGCATCCGGCAGATGGGCGGTTGTCCCGGCAATATTAATGAAAAACCAGTGCCAGGGGACGGTCCGGTATTTTATAGCAGGAGCTGTTCCTGATTTTAATCATAAGCGATTATGGCCCGAATGGGCGGACTGTTTAATGGACAACAGTTTCAAAGAGTCCATTATTACTGCAAAATTGGCATCTGAAAAAACATCCCGGGGGTCTGAAAACCTGTTTTTGTTCTGCTATCCTCTTACAATACAAACGCAGGCGGTTCAATTTTCCGGAAAATCCATGGGGCTTTCCATTTTCCTCGGGTTTAAAAAGCTTCTCTGTAATGAAGACAGTACCGACAGGTTTTTGGCCACCGGCGGAATAGATCCGCATGGGAATATTCTTAAGGTAACCGGAATTTTTCATAAAATACAAATTGCGAAATCAAAAGGATTCCGAGTATTTTTATACCCATCTTCAAACCAGGCATTCTCTGAATTTTCCGGAATGGCTTTGCTGCAGGTTTCCAACCTGGAACAGGCACGGATGTTCTCCGCACTCTATGGGCCGCATACAGAAAACAGACTGATACTCTTTTCAGAAATGTTGAACAACCCAGGACGGTTTGTTGAAAACTGTAATGCGGTTCCGCACACCTGGATTTCATGGGCCGTTGAAAACAAAAAAACAGAAAAAATTGCAAATTCTGTTGTTTCTGATCCAAGGTTATTCAAAAAACTTGTCCACAGTTTTGAAGAAGGACTTTTAACGGGTGACGTTGAGCATAGCCGGGCCGTCAGCAATGTTTTCCCAAAAGAAAAGATCTTCAAAGCAACACAATCAGCGCCACTTACCTCATTTAAATGGTTTACGCTGAATCTTGCACTCTCTAACCACTCTGGTGACGTGTCAGCGTCGGTTAAATGGGCACAAGACGCTTCGGGTCTGGCCGAACAGGCCCTTAAGGTCGATATGGAATCGGTTGTCGACTTTTACAACCACCGGTTCATCATGTCACATAACCGCTTTGATTTTAACCCTGATCTGTCCGGCAGGCTGAAACATCTTATCAATATCCTCGAAAGCGTTTATGAAAAACATTGCGAGATCGGATCACCCACCTTCCCGGCAATTGGACGACTCTATGGCTCAATTGCTCAGAACTATGGTTTTTGCGGGCCGGATTATCTTAATCTTACTGAAGATTATGCTCAAAAAGCAAGAAAAGCCCTGGGTGAACATACTGTCCCTGAATACAAAGATGAATGGCTCAGATCGTTTAACTACCTGACCTATGCATATCTGGATGCAGGCCTTTTGGATAACGCAAAAAACAGCCTGTTTAAATACCTGGAGATAAACACCTTCAAAGATTTGTGGCCGACGCTGCCTGAACTTTCTCCCTGGAAGCACGCAATCTTTGCCCGATTTTTAGCGGATACAGGGCGTACGGATAATGCTCAACAATATTTTAATTGGGCAATCGTGGACAAAAATGATATGAAGAGGGGAAATCATCCATGGCAGCTCTGGTGTTTCAACATGGGCCGAATCGCTCTATTTCTTGATGATGCTGAAAAAGCTTCTGAACTTTTTTCCCACAGCCTCGATATTTGTTTGTCCGTATCCAGTGGCCCTACCATTCAGGTGATGGCATTGCTTCCTCTGTCCGGTCTGTTTACACTCGATACTCTGGAATATGTGACGCTCAATAATGCAAAAAAAACAATAAAAACGGCGGCCCGGGAACTCAATCCCGGACATTTCAGGATTCTGGAGAAAAACGATTTTGAAACCGTGCTTGAAATAGTCCTTGAAAAACCAAAACGGTTATTTCCGTTTACGTACCGCTGAGAATATCTTTATCAAAATTTTTGAAAAGCTATTTCTTAATGCCGTTATATATATGTGAAAAGCTTAACTCGGACAAGCCGGAAAAATATTTGCCACAAAGACACTAAGGCACCCTCAGGGCCGTAGGCCCTATGGGCCGGAGGCAAAGGATATATTAATTATTCTTTCTTAGTGCCTTGGTGCCTTAGTGGCAGAATTGAAAAAGAGTTCGGGAATAGGAAAGAAACAGAAAATGGAAGGATTACAATACGGAAAATACAAGTTTTCATGCAGGCTGGATACCGATGGAATTTTACCATCATATAAGGGTTCAACGTTTCGCGGTGTTTTCGGACTGGCTTTAAAAAAGGTGGTCTGCGCATTAAAAAGGCAGGAATGCGAAACATGTTTATTAAAAAACCGGTGCGTATATGTGCTTGTATTTGAAACTCCCATAGCCTTTGATCCTCCTCAAGGGCTGAGGCTATCCGTACCGCCTCACCCGTTTGTTATCGAACCGCCCTTAACCGATCAGATGGAATTTAAAGCAGGAGAAAGTTTTGACTGCTCATTGATTCTTTTCGGTAATGTGAACACCAGCATTCCCTATTTTATTTATGCCTTTGATCAGATCGGGAAAATAGGTGTGGGCAGAAGAATAGACGGGAGACGTGCCGGGTTTAAACTGAAAACGGTTTCACTGAACGGAACCAAAATTTATTCGGATAAAGATGAAAAGATCAGTCAGGGGGATTTTGTCGACAACCTGGTAATTGGAGATTTAACCGCCTATTCGGACGCCCGTTTTCAGGTCAAGGTGATAATGGAAACACCGTTGAGACTAAAATATGACAACCGGCTGAAATCAGACCTGCCCTTTCATGTGCTGGTGCGTGCCATGCTCAGAAGAATTTCTTCACTTTTCACCTGCTATGTTGGTGAGGAACCGGATATAGATTACAAGGGTCTTTTGGCCAGGGCCAAACACATAAAAATTGTGGACAGTTTTCTTAAATGGCACTCCTGGGAACGATACTCCAACCGACAGAAACAGCGCATGCCCCTTGGCGGCATGATCGGTTCCATTACTTATGAAGGGCAATTGGGAGAATACCTGCCCCTGATGGACTTTTGCCAAAAAACCCATATCGGGAAAAATACGTCGTTTGGGTTGGGGAAGGTTAATATGAAATTTATACTTTGATATAGTTGGGTACATTTTGGTGATTGTTTTGAAGGATAAAAAATTAATCATAACGTTTAGATGGAGTAAAAAATGAATGAAACAACGTTAAAAATTGCTGCGGCAGCTTTTATTCATGACATTGGTAAATTTTCAGACAGAGGAGTTCTGGATATTTCTGAACAGTATATCAACGACAACTCCGGGCTATACCTTCCCTTTTTTCATGGAAGGCATTCTCATTACCATGCGGTTTATACCGCAGGTTTTATTGAAACGATGAAAGATTATTTACCGCCCGAGTTTAACAGCCCCAGCTGGGGAGAAGATGATGCGTTTATTAATCTGGCTGCTGGACACCATAAACCTGAAACGCCCTTGCAATGGGTGGTCGCAATTGCAGATCGGGTCAGCAGCGGTTGGGATAGAGATACCTTTAAAGGTGAAGATGACCAGCATGTTTCCTGGCGAGATTACAAATTGACCAGGCTTTTGCCTATATTCGAGCAGATCAGCATGGTTGAACAAAAAGAAATTAATGATACGATTGATAAATATGCATATCGATATCCTCTAAGGCCTGTGTCACCTCTTAGCATATTCCCCGGACTCAAGGAGAAAATTGTTCCAGAAACAAATGAAGCTGCAGTCAATGAATATGCAGAATTGTA
This sequence comes from Thermodesulfobacteriota bacterium, assembly GCA_034658755.1. Lineage (GTDB taxonomy): Bacteria > Desulfobacterota > Desulfobacteria > Desulfobacterales > UBA11574 > S5133MH16. The sequence goes on from JAYEFV010000031.1 coordinate 5,441, forward strand.
TAGAGGGTTTATTGATGGGCTCAAAAAACTTCGTCACCGGGAGGAAAATACAGCTCTGTGGTTTGAGCACTTTGAAAGCCTCATAATGTTATATACATCATGCATTCCTGCCGCGAGGGTTGGTGATGTGGTTCCGGATGTTTCCCTTTATGACCACTCACACACTACTGCTGCCCTTGCTGCGGCAATTTACTTATATCACTTTCAAACATCAACCATGACAATAGAAGCTGTAAAATCATATAATGATAATAAATTTTTACTGATTAACGGGGATTTCAGGGGGATTCAGAATTTTATCTTTAGTAAATTCACTGATTCTGAAAAATTTAGGTCAAAGATTTTAAGGGGAAGATCTTTTGCTGTTTCATTATTAACAGAGCTTGCCGCAGATCTGATTTGTCGAGAAATAGGTTTGCCTTTTACATCTGTTGTTCTAAATGCAGCCGGCAAATTCAGCAT
>JAYEFV010000032.1:0-5899 GCA_034658755.1 Thermodesulfobacteriota bacterium
GGCTGGCATAATATTTACTTTTTTTAAACATAGTTTAACTTGCAAATCTCCATTTTCATATTACCCCCCTTCTTAATCGGCAAATCGGTCCTTGGGGTCGATTTGCCAGTTTTACTTTGCCCGGCTGGCGGCGAGCTTGCAATGGCAGGCGGGAAAGCCAATTATCTTGCAACATTCAGATCTTTAAGCGTTACAGTATCGTTACATAACGTTACATTTTATTACACGTAACGCTATTTTTATTTGTTACTCTGTTTTGAATTTTTCCACCCGTATTGCTTTGTCTTTTGTAATATCTGATTTTTGACAAATATTATAGGATGTTACGTCTTAACTCAGTGATGCTGTTATATACATACGGATATTACCGTTACACATGGCATGATTATTGATGAGAGTAGAGCTGCATATAATATATGAATGCACAAACCGAGGAAATACAATGGGGATAAGAAAGATCCCATCTGCAGAGGAGTTTAAAAAAGCAATCGAAAACGGAGTTACCCTTGTAGATTTTAGTGCACCGTGGTGCGCACCGTGCTACTTTCAGGAGCCAATAATTAAGAAGCTTGCTTATCAATTTAAAGGAAAAGCATTAATTGCTTCTATGGATATTCATGAAAATCAGGATGTGGCAATGAAATTAGGAATACGATGCGTTCCCACTATGGTCATATTTAAAAACAGTAAAGAGATACAACGCTTTGTGGGGCTTCATCCTGAATACGTGCTTTTTGACGTACTGAAAAAACTTATAAAATAGAAATGCTGATGAACCCACACGAACCATGAGAAAAATTATTGAAGAACAGGGTCCGGATGTTGTAAGGATTGAGGCAACCCATTGTATGGACATGATTGCCAGCCAAGCTGAACGGGAAAAGATTGCTCAGGCGCTGGCCGGCGGGTTAATATTATTATCAAATGCACCAAAACTTATTAGATGATACGCATAGGAGGTATTAGTGATGGTCTCCATTAATTATTACAGGGTCAGGAGAGTTGCTTTGGATGCATCAGATAAAGATGGCGGAAAAGCCGCGTCACGTAAAATCGAGAAAAGAATTTATCCTGAAGAAAGGAGTCAAATATGAAAGTTGCGGTAAGTTCAAGTGGAAAAAATTTAGATTCACAAATTGATCCCCGCTTTGGCCGGTGTGTTTATTTTGTCATCGTGAACACAGACGACATGAGCTTTGAGGCATTTAACAACGAGGGGATAGCCCTTGGAGGAGGAGCAGGTATTCAGTCCTCACAGTTTGTGGCCTCCAAAGGGGTCGGTGCTATTATAACCGGAAATGTCGGTCCCAATGCGGTACAAACCCTTTCCGCTGCCGGGGTTGAGATATTTTTGGGCCAGACCGGGAGTGTCAGAGAGGCCGTAGAAAGGTATAGGAGAGGCGATATTAAGCCCCAAGGATCGTCCAATGTGGATAATCACTATGGTATGGGCGGCGGAGCCTCGGGGATGGGTCGTGGGATGGGGATGGGCCGGGGAATGGGAATGGGCAAAGGCATGGGCCGCTGTATGGCACCTGGAATGAGTGCTTCAGGATCGATTGTCCCGGATTTCTCTAAAACCGCTTCTTTATCCAGAGAAGAAGAATTGAAACAACTCAAGGATCAGGCAAACGACTTGTTTAGACAGATGCAAGGCCTTCAAGCCAGGATAAAAGATCTGGAGAAAAAATAGGTGCGCGAAAAATCATGGAGAAAAAATATCGATACTTATTTGGTCCCGTACCATCGCGGCGGTTCGGACGGTCACTGGGCGTCGATCTGACCCCTTACAAGACATGCTCTATGGATTGTATTTTTTGCCAGTTAGGGCGAACCACTGAAAAGACAGTCGCCCGGAAAGAATATGTTCCAACAGACATTGTGTTATCCGAACTGAAAGAGTGGTTAAATAAAGATGGCAGGGCGGACTATATTACCCTTTCCGGTTCCGGAGAACCAACGCTTCATTCCCGCTTCGGAGAAGTGCTCGAGTTCATCCGTGCAAACAGCAAGATTCCAGCGGTGCTTCTGTCCAACGGCACAATGCTAAACCTGCTGGCAGTGCGTGCTGCTGCTGCTTGTGCAAACGTAGTGAAAGTTTCTCTGAGTGCCTGGAACCAGGCCTCCTACGAATGGGTAAACCGTCCACATCCACAACTGCGGTTTGATCATTTAATTAAGGGACAAAAGGACTTTCGTGCACAATTCAAGGGACAGCTATGGATGGAAATATTTTTGATAGCAGGAACAAACTCAACCCCTGCCAATGTTCGGAAAATCGCCGATCTTGCAAAAGAAATAGGCCCGGATCGGATTCATCTTAACACGGCGGTACGTCCACCGTCCGAGGATTATGCCGCAGCCCTTTCCGAAAAACGCATGGAAGCCCTGACCGATCTGTTTCACCCGACCGCAGAAATTATCGCGGAGTTCAAGGCCAAGCATGCCAACCATGTACAGGCGGACCAGGAAACGATTTTTTCCATGTTACAGCGGAGGCCTTGTACCGCGGATCAAATTGCGGATGTTTTCGATATGCATCTCAATGAGGTATCCAAATATCTTGGGAAGCTAATGCGAACCGGACAAATCTGTTCTGAACTCAAAAAAAGGGCTGTCTATTATTCTGTGGTTTGCAGGGATGAGAAAGATAATTCCTGCACAAGAGCATGAATGAAATTTTTATTTTAATTTTACATTGAAATCCTGGTCTTCCCTCCGGGCCGGAGGCTGGGGCAGGATTCTTTACTATTTTTGAATCTGTATTGTATGTAACAAATAAAGGGAGGTAATGACTGATAATGTCAAAGAAAAAGCAAACCGCTGACGGCAAAAATCGGAAAGATCAGATGGAAGTGCAAAAAAGGGAAATTAAAGAACGGTTACACCATATTAAGAATAAAATCCTGGTTATGAGCGGAAAAGGCGGTGTGGGTAAAAGTAGTGTGGCAGCTTACCTGGCCGTTGCACTTTCAAAGAAAGGATACACTGTAGGTCTTATGGACGTGGATCTTCATGGGCCCAGTATACCTCGCATACTGGGTCTCAAAGGAAGTGTCGGGCCAGGACATGTGAAGGGAAAAGCTCAGCCGGTCAAATATCTTCCAAATATGGAGGTAATTTCAATTGAAGTCCTTATGGGAGACAAAGATGCAGCAACCATATGGAGGGGTCCCCTGAAAGGCGGTGTTATCATACAGTTTATTGCTGATATTGAATGGATGGATCTTGATTATATGATTATTGATTCTCCCCCGGGTACGGGTGATGAACCTTTGACCGTGGCCCAGACCATTTCGGATGCAAAGGCCTTGATTGTTACCACCCCTCAGGAAATCTCACTGGCGGATGTCAGAAAATCCATCAACTTCTGCCGTCAGGTAAAAATGGAGATCCTGGGTCTGGTAGAAAACATGAGCGGTCTGAAGTGCCCGTATTGCGGAAAAATGATAGATATTTTCAAAACGCAAGGTGGAATGCTGACCGCAAAAAAAGAAAACTTGAGGCTTTTAGGAACTTTGCCCATGGAACCGGAGATTGTAAAGAGGGGTGATGCGGGAGATTTGAGCCTTCTTGATAACCAGGGACTCTCAATCACACAGGAGTTCAATAAGATCGTTGATGAAATTGTGAAAATAACAAAAACCCCGATAGACTCTGTTCCTGAATCACAAAAGAAAAATGAATTGCCAGACATAAAAAAAGATTCGGCAGCTACAAAAGTACTTGTTGTTCCCGTGTCCGAGGGAAAACTCTCGGCTCATTTTGGACATTGTGAACATTTTGCATTCATAGAAACTCAAAACGGAAAAATAAAAGAAATCAAGATGCGTATTCCCCCTACCCATGAGCCCGGAGTGCTGCCTCGATGGCTCAATGAGAAGGGTGCTGATGTCGCTATTGTCGGCGGAATGGGAGAACGGGCGCAGCAACTTCTGAGGGAAAATGGGATTGAGGTATTTACCGGTGCTCCAACGGATTCCCCGGAATCTCTGGCAAACCAGTACCTTTCGAATACACTGGTGTTGGGTGAGAACGTTTGTGACCATTAAAACAGAAAGGTTTATCTCGGATTTATGTGATAACTTGGTTTGATGTTAAATATACATTAAGGAGTAAATAATGATTATCAGTATTGCAAGTGGAAAAGGGGGAACAGGAAAGACGACTGTGGCCACTAACCTGGCCGTTTCTCTTGGATCCGATGTTCAGGTACTGGATTGTGATGTCGAAGAACCTAACGCTCATCTCTTTATTCGGCCTACCATTGAAGAGGTCAAAACGATCAACACCCCTGTTCCCGAAGTGGATATGGAGAAATGCAACCTATGTGGAAAATGCGGGGAAATATGCCAGTTCAAGGCCATTGTCGTCATTGGTGATACCGTATTGCCATTCCATGAACTCTGTCACAGTTGCGGCGGGTGCATAGAGGTTTGCCCTGAAAAGGCCATCACGGAAACAGGCCGGGAATTAGGCATAATCGAGAAGGGACATAGAAACGGGCTGGAGTTTATACATGGGAGATTGAGGGTTGGCGAGGTCATGTCACCCCCTCTGATCAAAAAAGTGCGGGAATATACCCGGCCTGACAGGTTGACCATTATCGATGCCCCTCCTGGAACCTCATGTCCTGTGATCGCTTCCATGAAGAGCGCTGATTTTGTCTTGCTAGTCACGGAACCTACGCCGTTTGGCCTGTATGATCTCAAGCTCGCTGTCGGTGCCGTCAAGATCCTTGGAATCCCGTGCGGTCTGGTCATCAACCGCTCAGACATGGGGGATGATCATGTAAGGGTCTATGCCGAACAGGAAGATCTGTCCATTTTGATGGAAATTCCTTTTGATCGACGGATTGCAGAGGCCTATTCAAGGGGAGAGATGATCGTAGAGGTGATGCCCGAATGGAAAGAAAAATTTGTGGAATTATATAATCATATTGAGAAAATCGCAGGGTGAAAAGGAGCAATATTAATGAAAGAGATCGTCATTATAAGTGGTAAGGGCGGAACCGGCAAAACCAGTATTATTGCTGCATTTGCCTCACTGGCCGAAAACAAAGTTCTTTGTGATGCGGATGTAGACGCAGCCGATCTTCATCTGATCATGGATCCAGAGATCAAGGAACGCCATGATTTTGAATCCGGACATACAGCAATTATTAATCCGGATAAATGCAGCCAGTGCGACCTGTGCAGGGATTTATGCCGGTGGGATGCCATTAGCGACGATTTTGTGGTGGATTCCATTGAATGTGAAGGCTGTGGTGTCTGCTATTATTTTTGCCCTGAGCAAGCCATCGACTTTCCCCTGAATACCTGTGGAGAGTGGTATCTTTCCGAGACCCGTTTCGGTCCCATGGCCCATGCCCGGCTTGGCATTGCGGAAGATAATTCCGGCAAGCTGGTGGTCCTTATCCGCCAGGAGGGCAAAAAGCTTGCCCAAGAAAAACATATGGATTTACTTCTTACGGATGGCCCTCCCGGGATAGGTTGTCCGGTCATCGCATCCCTGGGAGGGGCTACGGCTGTGCTCATCGTAGCCGAGCCCACTGTTTCGGGCAGGCATGATATGGAACGTGTGGCCGAGCTGGCCGCCTTTTTCAAGATTCCTGCCATGGTGTGTATCAATAAATTTGATCTTAATCCTGATGAAGGAGAGGCCATTGAGGCCTTTGCAAAACAAAGAAACATAAAAGTGATGGGGAGGGTTCCTTTTGATCCTGCTTTCACGCGGGCAATGGTTCAGGGAAAAACCATTGTGGAATTTGACGGCAGTTCTGAAGGTTGTGAGGCGGTCAAAAATATATGGAAAAATCTGGCACAACGTCTTGAGATATGAACCAGTAGATATATTTTCCGTTAAATCAAAATTAAGTGGAATCTGGATACTTTTATAC
>JAYEFV010000033.1:0-5839 GCA_034658755.1 Thermodesulfobacteriota bacterium
AGCGGGCAAAGGAGATTTGACAACGGTTAAAAATAGAACTTACTTGACATGATGCCAGTAAAATATGATATCTGTAAATAAATTACTGTTTTGAATGGCAGCGACATTGGCAAGATATATGAAATCACACAGTTAATTGCAAACTACGACATAATGACTTTTTTCCCTTCCTGGCATACTTCCAGATCCACCTACTTTGCATTACATGATTTTTCTTGACCCTAAAAGTTGCACTATGTACGGTACTGGTAAAAGTTCATGCATTTGATAATTTGAAAGGGGATATTTATTTGAAATGGAAAAATTCATTAAAATATTGATTATAACTATGATCCTCGGATTCATAGGTTATTTCGCATACAATCGAATTATCGACTGGCACAAAAAGGAGCTTGTTACTGCCATAAGCCAGGAGCGAGATAAATTTGAGGAAAAGACTTGGGAGCTGGAGGAAGAAATTAGGAAGTTGGAAGAAGAACTGGCACTAAAAAAAGAAACACTTATTCCCGAAGAAAAACTAACAGAAGTATTCGGAGAAGAAGCAATTTTAATCTCCCCAGGGATTGAAAATATTGACTGTGAGGATTTGGAACGGCAAATTATTGCCTTCTTTTCATACTTGGACAAAAGGGATTATATAATACTTCAAAATTTAGAGCATGGAACTTATGACCTGTTTAAGCAAGTGGTAAAGCGATTATCGGAAAACCTACCGATACTTACAGGTGAAACAACGGATATCATCCGTTTAACACATAATATGGCTCACTTTTACAGAATTTTAGGCAAAAAGCGAATTAAACTTATAAAGAAAATACTGAATAATGAAAATGATATTGTTGAATCCATAATGCCAACCTTTTATTCGTTTTATACATCTGATAAATGCTGTGAGGAGGATTTACAAGGATGCCCTACCACAGGATTTTTATATGAGTATGCCGGATTTTTTCTGAACACAGTGGCCGGAAGAAATTATCTTTTACGCAGGGATTCGAAAATTAGAATTTTAACCACTTTCTATTGTGTTCTGATTCTTGACACGGCAAATCAAAAAATGCTGAACCCTTATGGTATCGACATCAGGCCCTATATAAATTTTTCAATGAATGACATCAGCAACCAAAAAAATCTTATTCACCACAAACAATACTTAACAAAATTGCAAAGTTTAAAAGAAAAATATAAGATGTAAGATATTCATTTATTCAAAAAGAAGGTTCACTTGAGCTGACAATGGCAATTATATGATATCTGCAATACGATCTGATTTTGAATACGGGCAAGGTATTTGTATTCAACCACACCCCTCTTTCTCCATTAATACACCCTTCCCATTATATTGCCAAAAAGTGATTTAAAGTAACTATAAATGTATTGACACACAGGCATTTTTTGTCATACAAAATTTATAAGGAAATCAGTTCCGAAGCTCACCTCCATCTCAAATCAGTTTCCATTGTGAAACATCTGTTGTTCTGCTGACCTCATTCTCAATTAGTTTCTCATTATCTAACGATTTGCCGCTTCAATTATTTAATCTCCATTCAGGAGTTTTCTCTATGGAAAATCTCCTCAAAATTAGCCTTGGCATTACAAATTAATTTAGCCTGTCAGAATTGTAAACAAATAGTGGTGCACCGGCCATTTTTGGGAAAGGAGGTGAGGGCTCCATGCCTATCTATATTACACTGTTCAATTTGACAGAACAGGGAGTTAAGAACATCAAAGACGCACCTGAACGCATCGAAGAAGGCATCAAAACTGCTGAATCGATTGGAGGTAAATTGATAGGTTTCTATGCAACAATGGGTGAATATGACTATATTTCCATTGGCGAAGCTCCGAGTGATGAAGTTTATATGACCTTTCTTTTAGGGTTAGGTGCTCAAGGATACGTCAGAACGAAGACGCTCAAGGCGTTTACTAATGAAGAGATTGGGGAAATGATTGCGAAGTTGCCATAGTTTAGTCGATAAGGCCATGAATTATTGTTTACAGTTGTTGAATAAACCATACATTGGTGCACCACTTTTCTATTTTTAATGCTCATTTGTTACGTATAGCCGCTATGATTCCATAAGTATTAAGGACCTAAAATATTTGGGATATCATTTTCAAAGTAATACAAGTAATCCGAAACCATGTGTCTTACATTAACGGTTTGAATAAATGTATTATTCTTTTTTTTCTGACATTGTTGTTTTACTTCACTTTATTTATGTCATATTTGCTGTAGCTGGGGGTATTCTATTAATTTGGTGGTCGAAAGTGATTTGGATACACTTTCCAGCAGCTTTATGGGCCGTCCTGATTTCATTTGTGGGGTGGATTTGTCCGCTAACGTATCTGGAAAATTGGCTTCGTATCAAAAGTGGGGGAATAGGTTATTCAAAAGGATTTATTATCAAATATATAGAACCTATCTTGTACCCTGCTGGTCTCACATATTATCATCAAGTGGTTTTAGGCATATTCGTTGTTGTGTTGAATCTGGCAATATACGGATATATTTTTAAACCTATTGGATGGTTCCTACCCAAAAGTGTCAGGGGAAATAACGTGACAATGAAGGGCTAATCCATCCATACAATCCTACAAAATGTTTGACTTTTTGTGATATCGTTTTTCAATAAGGGTAAATCCATTTCAGAGGGTTTGCCCTTTTCATTTTTATGGTATATGTAATAGACATGAATTGGTTTCAGGTTGTTGTTCTGGCAAGTATCACACTATTTTAAAAGCTCCATTTTCGTACTATAGTCTCAATATATCAATATTTTTTTAATAATGGCGAAAATTTACACTCTTAGCTGATTTATTGTATATATTAGAGCACTTAATGACCCTACACGAATCTCTTTTTGAAAACTCCTGAAATTGAAGAATACCATCATGTATTGTTAAACATGACGGGATTAAACCATAATGCAAGGAATCCTGAATATGGCAAAACTGTTCACGTTGTCTTTTACAGCCTGAAAATTCGGAATGCCGGAATTATGGCGCATATTGTGCGTAGAGAGTACGAAGCATTTAAGAGGAGTTAAGGATTTGAACCCATTTTTTATATCGGCAATTCTTCGTAACCTTTTTAGGCTTAAGCGCATATGCCCAGCGTGCAAAAGGGGCCAGATCGTTTCTTCAGACCAAAAAAGAAAACCGGTGAAATGTAAATTCTGCGGTGCGACGATACCTGCACGATCAACCGATTGACATTTGCTTTGTGAAAGGCCGACAAGAATCTATGATTTATGGGGATTTGTCTACCGTCCGTTTGACCAGTGTAGTAATGGCATTTTGATGAAAAGGAATATCTTCAATGCAATTTGGTTACAATAACTATCCATGCAGTTAGCAATCCTAACCAAATTCAGTGCAGCTTTAGGGCGAGCCCTTCTTGGGGCATCCCGTGACTTGGCACCTATCATCACAGTCATCGCTCTGTTTCAGGTTCTGGTCTTGCATCAACCCTTCCCAGAGCTTTTATCCATTTTAGCTGGATTGGGATTGGTCATTGTGGGCTTAGCCCTTTTTGTCGTCGGTTTGGACATTGGTCTATTTCCCCTGGGCGAAACCTTGGCAGAAGAATTTGCGCGTAAAGGAAGCCTCTTCTGGCTGCTGCTCTTCGCTTTTGCTTTAGGGGCGGGGACAACTGTTGCCGAACCAGCCCTTATAGCCGTGACGCGCGAGGGAGCTAAAGCCGCAGCTGAAGCGGGACTTATTGAAAACACCTCTGCTTCGATAGACCGTTATGCTCTTGGTGTCCGCTTGACCGTGGCATTGTCCGTTGGTGCTGCAATTGTTCTTGGGGTATTGCGAATCCTACGCGGTTGGTCCCTGCCGGTTTTAATCGTTGGCGGTTACGTGCTGGTTATGCTCATGACCTTGTTCGCGCCGAAGGAGATCGTAGGATTAGCTTATGATTTGGGCGGAGTCACCACCTCAACTGTCACAGTGCCACTCGTTACGGCTTTGGGTGTGGGGCTTGCACGCACTATACGCGGCAGAGACCCCTTGACAGACGGTTTTGGCCTCATCGCTTTGGCGTCCCTTACTCCCATTATTTTTGTGATGCTTTTTGGATTGATCGTAAATTAGGTGAAACATGGAAATTCTTTTTGATCCTATAATGCTGCTGCTGGCCACAGCCAAAGACGTGCTGCCGGTTCTCGGGCTGCTGGTATTATTTCAAACCCTTGTGCTTAAAAGACCAATCCCTCGGCTGGGCAGAATTATTTTTGGTTTCGGCTTAGTCCTGGTAGGCATGGCCTGCTTTCTTGGTGGATTGGATTTGGCCATTTTTCCAGTTGGCAGAACCATGGCGCTTCAACTGGCTGAGGGTGCCCAGAACGGTGGTAAGGTAACTTGGACAGCCTATGGGTGGGTCTATCTTTTTGCCTTTTTGGTGGGTTTTTCCACCACAATAGCAGAGCCTTCCCTCATCGCTGTGGCCCATAAAGCGCATGAAGCCTCGCGCAAAGCGGTTTCATCCTGGGGGCTGCGTATCGCGGTTGCTATCGGGGTTGCCTTCGGTATAACACTTGGTACTTTTCGAATCGTCACAGGGACACCGCTTTATCTTTATATTATGGCTGGATATGTAGTGGTGGTCATCCAAACCGTATTCGCGCCCCGGATGATTATTCCATTGGCTTATGATTCCGGTGGAGTGACGACATCTACGGTCACCGTTCCCTTGGTTGCAGCCCTTGGCTTAGGACTGGCATCCAACGTTCCGGACCGAAGTCCAGTTATGGATGGATTTGGGCTCATCGCGTTTGCCAGTCTATTTCCAATCATCAGCGTTTTGGGCTACGCCCAATTGGTTCAGTGGATAGTGCGACGGCGAAACCGTAAAACATAAAAAAGCAAAGCCCGGCCATAAGAGCAAAGCTTCAATATGGAAGGAATCGGGCGAAAAGTGAGGATGCGCAATGGCTTATAAATCCATCGTTGCAATGGTTAAGCCGGACTTGACCGACATGGTCGTCAATTCGGCAAAACAGGCAGGCGCTACTGGAGCGACAATCATACCTGCTTCGGGTACAGGTGCTCATGAGGCGAAAACATTTTTCGGCCTTAGCCTGGATATTCGCACGGATGTGGTTATCTTTCTGGTGGACGGTGAAATGGTTGAGCCAGTCCTGTCCGCCATTAAAGAGGCAGGACGGTTTAGCGAACCAGGCACAGGTATCGCTTTTGTGCTTGCTGTAGAGCAGACAGCTGGTTTTGAAAGTCAATTGTCAAAACCGCAGCGGTAACGAAAGACAATTTTGTTTATTTCACAAACCGAAATGATGTTCATATTCGATGAGGAACTAGTTCACCTGGCCTGTGACTTCAAGCCTCATAAACTTCGACTATAAGTTTTCACAAGACATCACTCATAAAAGCAGAATTTGAATTGCGTGTTTCAATAGACTGGAATTTAATGATAATTATCCTATTCTTGAATCTCGACTGACCTGAACATGTCAACAATCCCGGAGGTATGTTTCACTCCCTCAAAAAGGAACCATTCGGCTATTAGGTCACCTTGATCTAAGAAATAGAAAACGTGTATTGAAAGTTAAAGTTCACCCTTTCCCCATTTGTATGAATATACCATATATTAGGGTCGTGAAATATAATGTGAAACCGGTGATATCCAACGTCTATGCACTTAACCCTGATTTCATGTATCTGCAATTTATATGGAATCCTGTTTGTTGTTTAGGTAGTTGTGATATCGTTCGATGAAAACTCTACTATTTTCCCTTATGCAGGGTCTCAATGGCCGGGAAGTATCCTTCACCGGCAACGGTAGCATAATAAAATTGTACAGTAATAGCCTCTC
>JAYEFV010000034.1:0-5800 GCA_034658755.1 Thermodesulfobacteriota bacterium
CGGAATGCACTTTTTATTGTTTTTTCAAGTTCTGGAGAATTCAAATCCGACTTGCCAAGCTTCAAGTGCATCAGCGATGCCTTTTTAACGGCGGGGATTTTTATTTCCGGCGGCATTACAGAACAGAATGCAGGATCATTGCGCCTTGCCTTTTCGAGCAAGAAACGAGTGGCAAGATAGTTTCGATTGGTTCGTTTTTTTTCGGCCCACCATGTATTTCCAAGAATATCGGACATAATACAATAGTCCTCGGCGGGTTTTTTTCCGGTAGAACGAGGATAGATAAAGCTGAAGATTTCTTTGGAATTATAAGGAAGAACATCCATAACGATCATTGTGTCAGTGAAATAAAAGGTTGCATAGCGGGTGTTCAATGTTTTGAGCAAACCGGTTCTTAAATCGAGCGTATACCTGAGTTTCTGTCGACAATCAATGGAACAATACTTTCGCCGGCCAAGATTGTCAGCTGTACCGCAGGAGAGACATCGTCTTTTAATCCTATAATCAGAGCCGAATATGTTTTTTTGTACAGAACTTTTCATGAGAAATGCGGTTTATTATTATGTCTTGATGTATCCCCACTCAACCAGACGTTTATAGGCATGTTTTGCCTTTTCGCCCTGGTTAACAATTTTAAGATATTTATAATACTCGTTAGCCGATTCCCGGATATGCTGCATCCCTTCCAGAGAGAACCCCTTAAAAAATATAATGTTAGGATTGCCGGACAATAATTTTTCATAATATTTGAATTCTTCATATGCTGAGGCGTAATCCTTTTGCTTGATTTTGGCAAATCCGGCAAGATAATATGCCTGGCCCTCCTGTGGATATACAGTTTTTGCTTTTTCTGCAAATGATCTGGCTTTAGCATAATGTTTCTGGGCCAATTGGCATTTAGACATCATGACAAGTCCGGCATAATCCTCGGGGGTTTGCCTCAAGGCTTTTGAAAAATGGATTTCAGCTTCACCATATTTACCCTTGGCCATTAAGCTTTCGCCTTTTTGCATGGCCTGGATGGCGCCTTTTATGGACCGCAGTTTTGTAATATGGTCCATGTAGCGCTCTCGATAGAAAGGAAGGTTATTAGTATAACGGTATCGTGTGCGGACGGTTTCAACTGCTGTAAAATAACGCTCATCGCTCATGGGATGTGTCGCAAACATTAATTCAATAGCATCGGGTTTGCGTTTGGACATGCGTCTCAGCATATCCATCAGTCCCACAAATCCGTTTGCGTTATATCCGGCTCGAACCATATATTCCAATCCCAGGGCATCGGCTTCACGTTCGTTATCTCTGCTGTAAGATGCGAGGAGCGCACCCGCGCCGACCATTCCCAGTTGTGATGCCAGCCTGCCAAGGTCAGAGTTTTTGGTTCCTGCATATGTCGTAACACCACCGATAAAGAGGTTTGTCAATACACTTTTAGACATCTGTTCAGCGGTGTGACGTGCGTTAACATGTCCTAGTTCATGGCCCAGCAAGGCAGCAAGTTGTGCCTCGTTTTCAAGGGCAAGCAGAATTCCCCGGGTTGCGGCGATACTCCCTCCCGGAAAGGCATAGGCATTCACATAAGTTGCATTTACACCTCTGAACGAATACGGCATATGGGGACGATGGGTTAGGGCGGCAATGTTTTTGCCGGTTCGATCGATATAATTATTGAGAAATGTATCCTGCAGAGGGCCGTAGTCCGAAGAAAATTGATGGGGTGAATGTTGTTTGTCGATCTCAATTTCCTGGGCCTCGGATACCATCATGAATTGAGATTTGCCGGTAACCGGGTTTGCTGCACACCCGACCATAAAACCTGCCGCAGACATTGAAGAAATCCATAAAAATTTTCGACGGGTTATGCTATATTCGGTTCTGTTTTGTATGGGTCTGTTCTGCATGTCTGTTTCCTTTGGATGAATGTAACCTACCTGATACCCTTTTCTTTTTTAATCACTTCATAGGCTGACTGGATTTCACGGAATTTATCACTGGCAAATTTTGCAAATTCCTCAGGCAACCCCTTTGATGCGATCTTGTCAGGGTGATAATCAGACACGAGCTTTCGGTATTGTTTCTTTATATGCTCATTTGAGTCGTTTCTGTCACATCCAAGGACGGCATAATATTTCTCAACATCCTGGATATATTTTGCTTTTAGTTTCCTGTATTTTTCATCGTTGAAATTAAATATCCTCACAGCGGACAGGATAAGCTTTTCTTCGTTTGGGCTCAGCTTGCCGTCAGCTACAGATACTCTGAGTAATATATCTATCATAAGGTCGAGCATTTGGTACTGAGACCGAAATTTGTTGTAAAACTGGCTGGCAAAAGCATTAAAGTTATCCGGAGAATCAATGGCAGTATGAAAAATGTTTGTGGCCAGTCTTTTGCTCTCAGGGTTTAGGTTCAAGTCGTATACCATAAAATTTTCAACGGCATCCATTTCTTCTTTTGATACCCGGCCGTCTGCTTTGGCAAGCTTTGCGAGCATGGAAAATACTGCAACGAAAAAGGTGAACTGGGCCTCTTCACCGGCTGAAATACTGGCCCGTTCGGTTGTGTAGTAGGTTTGACCGCCTGCATCAAACGCATGTCCAAGCGCAGCACCGGCAATTGCACCCAAGGGGCCGGCCATAGCAAATCCTATTGTTCCTCCGATTACCTTTCCGAGAAAACCCATAAATTTCTCCTTTTTATCTCCTAATATGTAACATCTGAAAAAGTTCTGGAATGTTGACTGATGACATTGACTCAACTCCATAATTTATTGAGCAGTGACCTTAATATCCCATTGAATCTGTTCTAAGAATATTAATGAACGGGGATAATGCCTCCTTGTGTTCAAATAGCATATTTTTGTAATGTTTCCAAACCTGGAATTATGACATGAAATCAAAACTTTCTTTGGTTACTGTTCGTGAAATTTCTGCTTGGCAGGCACGGCTAAGCTCAGATAGTTGTTGTTTTCTTGGAACATCAGCTTTTTGTCGACCATCATCTTTAAAAAAGCCTCGATTCTGTCTGTAGCCACCGACGGGAAACGGGCAAGGATTCTTTTTAAAGACCGGTGCTGCATACAAAAAAGATAGATTACCCGGGATGTTCCCTCCAGGCGGTGTGTCAGGGGTTGGCCGTTGAGTCTTTTCTGGCGTATGATCATAAAATTTCTGCCGTCACGAAAGCTTAAGATGTTCTCATGTCTTGGACCCTTATGGAGCTCGCCATACGACTTTTTCCAGGCTTCCAACTTTTTTTTGACCGGCCGCCAGAGTTTTCTCTGAAGCCCGAGGTCCCCTTGATAGGACTGAATGATAAACAGCATGGCTTTAAAAACGTCCGGTGGAAATATAACCGCATAATTACGGTGGTTGAAAACAGATTTAAGTCCGAAGGCTTCAGGGTTTTGCCACACAGGGCTCCCCATCCCGAGCCAGAAGTGAACCATCTTTAACGGACGAAAGCACAGAACAAAATCCAGGTTCCGAAGCGTTTCGTCCACATCCTTCTGGTCGCTACCCGGAAAATAGAGTATCAGATTCGATGAATTTGCAATGCCCGTCATTTCGCAATATTTCATGATTTCAATATTCTGGATTGTCGTGGTCCCCTTGTTGAGTTTCTTAAGGAGCCGTGTGCTTAAAGCCTCTATACCGATCTGGACCTCTTGCATTCCCGCGGCCTGCATGGCTTTCAGTTCGGGTTCCGGAGTGGTGGCCCTGATTTCTCCGAACATGTGAAAATCCTTTCCCAGCCTTGCTATGCGATTAAAAATATCCCGGGATGTTTTCAAAGGCAGAAGGTTGTCCATAAAGGCTATGGAGAGTGTTTTGTATTTCGTGGTCAGATGATCAATCTCCGAAACCACCTGTGCCGGGTTTTTTGATCGGTAACCGTCCCACTGGAGATTTAGATTGCAGAATGCACATCCTGTAGATCTTTGGCCTTCTTGTTTGCGGCGCCACCAGCACCCTCTTGAGATTTCCATGGGAAGTGTTGGGAAAAAGGTTTTCTCCGGTCCGAATGATCGCAGTAATTCAAAGTAGTCGTCGTAATCCGGAGGAACAAGACCGGACAATTCATTCATCTGATTAAACTCAACCGGTGTTTTTTTTTCAGCGGATTCTGGTGTGATAATCCCCTTAACCTGAGGCATCACTTTACACCGCGGATTTCTAAGAAAAGCCATTAATCGGCTCAGGGGAAGCTCACCTTCACCGTTGACCACAACATCAATTTCGGGAAATATTTTAAACAGGTTCCGTGTTGCATCACCGGTAAACATGGACCCGCCCACAACAATGAAAATATTCGGGAATTGCCTTTTAATCTGCCTGATGAAATAGAGTGACGCAGTTAACTGACAAAGACATATGGAAAAACCCGCCAAACCATATTCTCCCCAGTCAATGGTGTGTATAAAAGTCTCGGAAATTTTTTGAATCTGTTTGGTTAGGGTTTCAAAAAGAATTTTTCTCAGCAGAGATTTACCGGCAGCCTGCTTATAAAAGATTTTTTCTATATGCTTCAGGCGTTCCGGATATAACAGAGCAGCGTAAATGGTTTCCGCGAGCCATGTCCGCTCGGAAATTGCTCGATAGCGTCTGTATCCGATGGCCTCGGCGACTTTTAAATAAAAATGATTCGCATCGACCTTCAGATCAGGAAACTTTTTTTTTAGATAGGATTTCAGCGTGCCGATTTGAATTGAGGGACGGCTGTAAAGGGGCCATGGTGCGGATATGAGAATTATTTTTTCCAATGGAGCTGTATGTTTGAATTTCATGTGCATAAACCCAACCCAGACACCAGGTATCAACTAAATTCCAAATTCCAATATTCAATGACCAAAACCTTCCAGGACGAGACATTGTTTGGATTTTCGAATTTTGGTCACGCGCAACGCAGGCGCTCATGCGGCGCAAGCGCCTGCGCCGCGTGTTGGAAATTGCCTGCCCTGTTAAATAAATCGTAGATTTAATGCCAAGCATTATTTAACAGGGTAAATGATTTGTTATTTGTTTTTTCTCTCCGAGCCGTAGGCCGGTTTATCCGGCGATCATGATGTCGTGTGCTTTTGATCCGCAATTCAAAACAAGGTCAAGTGCGGACAGGTTGGGAATAAAACTCCCCCAGAGTTGAGGATAAACCAGTGATGGTGGTTTAACATCCGTTAGTCGAATCCCCGCTTCTTTGAACCTGTCTGCATCAAGGTACTTTCTGGCCGCGCTCTGGACCAAAAACTGTGATGCTCCCAATCTCCTGCACATCTCTATGAGAAGCTTGTCTCCTTTTGCCTTTATTTCAAGTTCGGACGATAATATGATCTCTGTTTCATTCTGAAGATGTTTCATCAAATAATGGATGATCTTAAGATTAAAATCGATAAGTTTTTCGAATTTTGTTGAAAAAAGCTCCTCTAAAAAAGTTAGATGGTCCTTAACATACGGAGCGTTGGCATAAGCATTTCTCAAGCTTTCCAAATGTTTTTTTGCCCATCGACCGTCATGGCATATCCTAACAGTGTTGATTTTTTGCAGACCCAAGCCTTTCTTTTTTACTGGCAATGTCATCCATAGGCTTCCCCGGTCGTTTTTAAATCTGTTTCGAGTTGTCCAGGTGGTTCCCCTGGGGAACTGAACGTCATCCAGAATTACAAAAACATCAGAAAGATAAGTTTTGTAAAAAAAACCGGGATACGGAAAAAAATAAGGCTGATTTGCAGATACAATCATTTTTTCTAATCCGGAGCTACATCTATTGCTTAAGCCTGTAACGGGGTTCGTCTCCGGTCTTGCCA
>JAYEFV010000035.1:0-5785 GCA_034658755.1 Thermodesulfobacteriota bacterium
AGATACAGAAAAAACTTCAGATTCTGATACCTTGATTTTTCTGCCATTATTGATAATTTTTGAACGACAGATCACCAATTTGCCAACGGCAGGCTTAAAGTAATTAATTTTGAACTCAATGGTCAGGATTCGATAATTTTCAGAAACCGTGGTAAAAGCAGCATAACCGGCTGTATGATCAGCCATGGTCGCAATGACACCTGCATGTACAAACCCATCTTGCTGGCGGTGTACCGAACGAATTTTTAGACGTGATTCGAATATCCCGTAAGCCACCCTCTCAACTTCAAACCCGCAGTTTGCCGGAAACCCCTGAACATAATCGTTTTTTAAAAATTCGAATCTTTGCATTTTAACATATTGAAAAGGCGGATTTGGTTTCTGGTCGAATATATTTTTGAGTAAACCCTATCCCGGAAAAGCCGGCCTCCGGCTCGTAAGCCTACGGCTCGGAGAGAACCAAAAATATTTGCCACAAAGACGCTAAGACACAAAGGATATATTAATTATTCTTTCTTCGTGCCTTGGTGCCTTAGTGGCAGAATGGAAAAAGTTTTGCCACAAAAAGCACAAAATTTACAACTAAGGAACTAAGTCGATATTTTTGAAAAATCTGCTATTGTTTCAAACAGATCTGCTATGTTCTTGAGCAAACAAAGCCTGTTGCTGCGTATTTTTGTCTCTTTTGCCATGACCAAAACACCATCAAAAAAAGCATCTACCACATCCCGAAGGGAAGCGATCTCATGCAGAGCCTGTTCCAGGTCTCCTTTGTCAAGACTGTCTGAAACCTTTTTCTCGACTTTTTTATAGTCCGAATAAAGAACAGACTCAGAATCATGTTGAAAAAGACTTTCATTTACTGATGTTGCCTTAAAAGCCTTGGCCTTTTTTATGATATTGACGATTCGCTTGAAAGCAACGGCCAGGGGTTCAAAATCCGGTGCGGTCTTCAGATCCTGAAGCGCCTGAACCCGGTTCCATACATCAGGCACATTATCCACCGATACACTTGCAACAGCAGCGATCACATCTTTTGAAAATCCTTCTTCAGCCAGTTGATGTGTCATGCGGTTATACAAAAAGGTGTTTACTTTGTCAGCAATCTCTCTAATCTTCTTGGCGCCCTTTATGCCGAAGAGCTTTATGCTCTTTTCAATCATACTCCTTAAAGAAAATGAAAAACCGTTATCAATCATGATGTGAATAATACCGATGCCTTGCCTCCGAAGCGCGTATGGATCAGAAGCGCCGGTGGGAATAAGTCCAACGGAAAAAAATCCGCAGATATTATCGATCTTGTCGGCAATGGCAAGAATCGCGCCTACCCTAGTTTCAGGAAGTTTTCCCCCTGAATAAACCGGCCGGTAATGTTCTTCTATTGCTGTAGCCACTGCAACGGGTTCTTGTGTAACAGAAGCGTAGACCCTGCCCATAATCCCCTGCAATTTGGGAAATTCAACCACAACATGGCTTACAAGATCAGCCTTGCATAACCAGGCAGCTCTAGTAACATGCTTTTTCAAATCCGAACCCTCTTCAACTTTATCTGCCAGAAATCCTCCAATTTTTTGAAGACGCTCAACCTTTTCATGCATGGACCCGAGTTTGGCCTGGAAAAGAACGCCTTTGAGTTTTTCAACCCTGTCTTTGGAGGAATGCTTCAGATCACTTTTGTAAAAGAATTGAGCATCCGCAAGTCGGGCTCTCAGCACCCATTCATGCCCGGTTGCCACCAGGTTCATATCTTTAGTACGGGTATTGTTTACTGCCACAAAGCAGGGCATGAGATCTCCTTTACTGTCTATCACGGCAAAATACTTTTGGTGTTCTCGCATGGCGGTAATCAGTATCTCACTGGGTACTTCCAGAAATTCTTTATCAAATTTGCCTACCGTAGCCACAGGATATTCGACAAGGTTTTTTACAATCTCCACCAGTTCATCATCAGGCAAGATCTTACCGCCTACTTTTTTCGCAGCCTTATCGATCTCTTTCTCAAGACTTTTTTTGCGTGCTTGAAGATCGACCAGTACTTTTGCGGAACTCAGGGTCTTAATATAGTCCTTGGGGCTGGAAATCTTTACTTTGGTATTATTCATAAAATAATGTCCATAAGTATATCTTCCACTTTTTATATCTCCCAGGGTAAAAGGAATTACTTTCTCTCCCAAAAGGGCTACGACAGAATGTATGGGCCTGGCAAATTGAATATCAAGCTCAGCCCATTGCATGGTCTTGGGGAACGGTGTGGCAAGAATCACTTCCGGCAGGATGTTTTTTAACAACGTCCGGGTTGAAAGCCCGCGTTCCGAAACTTTTGCACACAAATAACGTCCCTTATTCGTATCCTTAACCATTAAAGCATTTACCGAAACTCCCACCTTTTCAGCAAATTTTTTCGCCGCCACAGTGGGTTGGTCTTTTTCATTAAATCCGACTTTTTCAGGAGGCCCCACGACTTCCGAAATTAAGGATTTTTGTTTGGCTGCAACTTTTTTTACTTCCACTGCAAGCCGTCTCGGAGTTGCAAAAATACTGGCACTGCCATGGTCGATACGGGCATCGGTCATTTTTTTCAGCAGCATTGATGATATTGCATTTAGCGCAGGTTCGATGTAACCCGCCGGTATCTCTTCCGTCCCGATCTCAAGCAATAAAGTTTCCATATCCACCTCTATATTTATTTAATCTGATGCAAAATTTAAATTAGAGTATTCACGAGTCATGCACCATTGATTTACATCATTTATTAAACATCATCTTATAAACAAACAGAACTGCCTTTAATATCATTTCTCCTTCTTGATCAGGGGATACCCCATCTCCTTTCTTTGCTCCAGATATGCTTCCGCACAGGATCTGGCAAGGTTTCTTATGCGTCCGATATAACTGGTCCTCTCCATAACGCTGATGGCACCGCGAGCGTCCAGAAGGTTAAATGTATGTGAACATTTCAGACAGTATTCATAAGAAGGAAGAACTAATTTTTCCTTAATCATGCGGTCGGCTTCACCCTCGTACTTATCAAAAAGATCGAGCAGCATTCCCACATCTGCCTTCTCAAAATTATAGGTTGACTGCTCCACTTCCTGCTGATGATGCACATGTCCATAGGTAACATCATCGTTCCATTTCAGAGCATAAACGTTGTCAACGCCTTGCAGATACATGGCAATACGCTCCAATCCGTAAGTGAGCTCCACAGATATGGGAAATAATTCAACACTGCCGCACACCTGAAAATAGGTAAACTGGGTGATTTCCATACCGTCCAGCCAAACTTCCCATCCAAGGCCGGACGCACCGAGGGTAGGCGATTCCCAGTCGTCTTCAACAAACCTTATGTCATGTTCAAGGGGATCGATTCCAAGCACCTTAAGGCTATGCAAATACTGCTGCTGCACGTCATAAGGAGAAGGTTTCAGTATTACCTGATACTGATAGTAATGCTGCAATCTATTTGGATTTTCACCGTAGCGACCGTCTGTGGGCCGCCGGGAAGGCTGGACATAAGCTACATTCCAAGGCTCAGGGCCAAGTGCCCTCAGCAAAGTGGCTGGATGAAATGTTCCGGCGCCAACTTCAATATCATAAGGTTGGGCCACAACACACCCCTTTTGAGCCCAGAACTTCTCTAACGACATAATAACATCCTGAAAATTCATTTCTTCTCCCTCATTAACTCGTTGTTATTTATGAATGTTGCACAATAACCCTTCTGAATCTATCGTTACATCTAACAGACGGGCGTCCTTTCTACTTGAAAGAACTTTTTCCCATATCTCCTTTAAATTGTCAATATCTTCGATTTCACCCAGTGCCCAAATACAGCCGCCACCCCCGGCACCCGTGAATCGCGCACCACAGTTGTTTTTCACGGCAGAATCTACAAGTTCTTCTCCAACATCATCAAAAACCTCCGGGGTCATCTTTCTCCTAATGGCCGTTTCCCGGTTCATTAAAACCGAAGCATCTTTGAAATTTAGTGCATGTAAAGCTTCAGCAAACTTTTGTGTACATGCAACAATTTCAGCCCAAAGTTCACGATTCTTTCCTACAAGAAACTGCCGAACCCACTTTTTGTTAATATCTTTTGAGTCGTGTGGCACACCGCAGTATGCCAACAGCAGGTGCTGTTTAAAGTTATTAAAGGATTTTTCCCTCATAATGACCTTTTTTGTAAAATACGGCTTTCCGGCATCTTCCTGCCAGATCCATGCAGTAACACCGCCATATACAGCCGCAAGCTGGTCCTGGAGTCCGCACGGCACACCGGCTACACTTGCTTCTAAGGCCTGGGCAAGCAGTGCAACCTGAAGCCTGGAAAGCGGCTTTACACCCATTTGCTCAAAAATATATGAAAAAGCCCCGACAAGCGCCACTGCCGCTGCGGATGATCCCCCTAAAGCACTGCGTGGCGGTGATGAAGAGTTAATATCAATATGCACACCTTCAGCCCTGAAATAAGCTGCAATTGCAAACATCAGCCCCAGGGGATGATCAAAAGGAGATTCGTCGAGAGGATATTCCGCACTGGTAAAACCTTTTGAAGATATTTTTACCATACCTCTGTCATAGGGGAAAAATCGTATCCGTGTTCTCAAATCGACTGCCATGTTAACGGTGCATGGGGAAAGATGCCTAAGCGGATAATAAAACGTACTGATATCCAGCGTCCCGCCCATGTCGATTCTACAAGGGGCCGATGCTTCAACTTGGTGCGATTCAATGATGCTTTTTAAGGTGTGTGTTGGGCGTTGGGTGTTGCGTGATAGGTGTTGAATTGCCATTCTGTCTTTCAATTTTTGCCCTCTGTTCTCTGCCTTCTGATCATTCCCTTATCTGCCGTAAAAATTTCAAACTCCGGCATTCTTTCCCTAGGTGATAAGGCACAAATGTCTCTAAAAACTCCAGACTTTCCATTAAAGCCTGGGAAGCAAATCTGATTCGAACGGCCCTTGTTAAATCCCCCCTTTGGATCCATAAAAGATGTTTAATGGTCCCCTTTGAAAGAGCTATCTTCTGTGAGGCTCCGGAAGCACACCCATCACATATAATCCCGCCCTTTGAAAGATCAAATTTAATCCTGGTTTTTTTCATTTTCTCCATTTCAACCTGGCAGATGCTGCACTGTTTTAAATTTGGACCCAGTCCGGCTATTGTCATAAATCTTATTTGAAACAGAATGGAAAGCGCCTCTTCGGATGTATGGCCCAGATCGAGTTCTCTTAGAACATGCCGAAACAGGTGAAAAAGCTGAACCTGTTTTTGACCTTCTTCCATCCATTGATTGATCAATTCAGCCCAGTAGCTGGCATAAGCGGTTTTTATTATTTTGGATCTGATGTTGGGAAAAGCATGCTTTAATGTCGCTTCCTGAAGAATAGACAGCCCTTTGCCTCGACCGATAGTGCATACCACGTCCAATACCGAAAAGAGTCCAAGTATGCCTGCAAATCGTTTTGTGCTTTTTTTGGCGGACTTTGCAATTACTGAAATTTTACCTTTGTTTAAAGTAAAAAACGTAACAATTAGATCATAATCTCCAAAATCGATCCGGCGAAGCATGATGGCAGGCGTTGAAAAGCTTGACATCTTTTCATATACCAAGAAGTGTTGTGGCAATTTTAAAATAGAAATAAACGCTGACAATATCTATGGCTGTGGTTACAAAGGGACCGGTTGCCACGGCAGGATCGACATTTATCCTTGCAAACCCCATGGGCACTAAAGAACCTACCAGGGCGGCAACAGACATGGAACTGATCACGGCAAGTCCAAC
>JAYEFV010000036.1:0-2144 GCA_034658755.1 Thermodesulfobacteriota bacterium
TTTGGTTCCGGCCCGTCCGCCTTACTTCGCTTGGCAGGAGGGCGGGCTTATCCGGGTTAGGTATTATCCGATCATAATGTTTTCTTCAGCATATTCGATGCCGGTTATTAATTCTACACCCGCGATTAAATAAGAAAAGGTTAATACGCCTACCCTGCCGATTAACATAATGATGATAATTAAAAATTTCCCCGGACAGGTCATTTGGGTCGTCTCGCCCATGGAAAGGCCCACGGTTCCGAATGCTGAAACCACTTCAAAGAGATATGAAAGAAACTGTGAATGATGTTCACCGGAATCCATATTTTCCGGCGTGCTTAAAAGGAGTAAAAAAAACGCTGCCAGAATTATATTCATAGATATAACTACAAGCGATGTGCTTTTGGTTACCGTATCTTTGGGGATGCTTTTTTTGAACATGTTGACCCGGATTTTATTCCTCATACGGCTCCAGGCAAATTTTCCCAGCACGGCGAGGGTGGTTGTTTTTATCCCTCCGCCGCAAGAACCTGGAGAGGCGCCGACATACATTAAAAATATCATAAATGCGAGGGTTGCATTACCGAGTGTGGCAATATTGATCGTGTTGAATCCGGCGGTGCGGCAGGTTATGGACTGAAAAAGAGAAGTCAGAAAACGGTCGACAAATGAGTAACCGTGTATTGAAGCATTCTGTTCAATGCTCCAGAAAACTGCCGTGCCGGCCAGGATTAAAATGCCGGTTGTAATTAAAACGGTTTTTGTTTGAACAGACAGCTTTATTCGCTTTCCTTGTGACCGTAATACGGTTTTATATATGTCATAAACCACAGGGAACCCGATTCCGCCGAAGATAATCAAAGTACAGATCACAACATTTAGAAAGACATCACCCGTGTAATCCATAAAACTGTTTGCGAACAGGGAAAACCCCGCATTGCAAAATGCTGAGACAGAGTGGAAAACAGCCATGTAGAGGGCCTCTGTTAATGGAAATTCTTTGGCCCAGTGAAAGGTTAGCAGCAGTATGCCGGATAGTTCCGTAATGACGGTGAACCAGAGAATTGACTTCACAAGCTGATTGATATCTTCACGCGGTGTATGGGCAAAAAGATCCTGCATGGCCATGCGCTGCTTAAAAGATACTTTCTTTCCGATCATCAGAAAGATGGTCACTGAAACCGTCATTACACCCAGTCCACCCAGTTGAATTAAAGCAAGAATAACATGTTGACCAAAAAGGGTAAAATAGGAGCCGGTATCTAGGACGATCAGGCCGGTCACACAGACTGCGGATGTGGCGGTAAAGATTGCATCGATCAAAGAAATTGTTCCTGAAACAGTGGATACCGGCAACAGAAGCAAAAATGTGCCGACACCGATCGTCACAAGGTAACTGGACAATAAAATTGTCCCGGGATGCATTTTTCTAAATGATTTCATAAGTTATCAGGAATCATACCGAGGACCACCAGCGTAATATATTGGATAGCCAATATAAATCAAAACAGATCCAATAGTCCATAAGTTTTTTTTTGTAACCGTTCACAACGGTCATGTTTTTCGTGACTTTTTTGAAACACCCATATTTTAATCTTTTATCCATTGTCGTAAAAAAACTGAATATTGGTTATTTCCTGCTGGAACATGAGAGTCTAATGTTCTTACGTCATGCCGGACTTGATCCGGCATCCATAATTCATATCCTACTGATAATATTTTGGATTCCCGTTTTCACTGGAATGACGTTTGATGTCGGAACTTATTGAGAACTTACAACTTTGGACTGTATAGTGCTGGAAGTAGATATTGAAAAATCGCTAAAGCTACTGCTTTCGATCAAGATGATAAAATGGTTGCTCACGGCACATCCAAAATGATGGTGACCCAGGGTCTTCAAACAATAACTCAGGCTTTTGCCTCAGCAGGACTCACATCCTTGCCAGGCAAATTCATTTAAAAGGAAAAGCATAATGGAAGCTATCAAGAAGTTTCATTAAATCCGAAACTTGCCACATATGAAGTCCGTGTAACGGACGAAACAGATGATTTAATCGCTATTTTTCTGGGAACCGTCTACAGAAAGAAAGATAAGATTTAAGCGATTTGATGACCCTCAATACTCCGGTTTACCCTTTTCAGGACCTTCCAAACCTCCTTGGCTT
>JAYEFV010000036.1:2244-5785 GCA_034658755.1 Thermodesulfobacteriota bacterium
GAAACAGATGATTTAATCGCTATTTTTCTGGGAACCGTCTACAGAAAGAAAGATAAGATTTAAGCGATTTGATGACCCTCAATACTCCGGTTTACCCTTTTCAGGACCTTCCAAACCTCCTTGGCTTCAGGTGCAAGATGCCATTCTTCGGGTTTCGTGGTATATTACCCCTTTGAATTTGATCGCACTGCCGATATTTCACCTCATATAGATGACCTTCTTGAGGCTGTTAAAAAGGCAGCTGACCAGAATAAAAAAGATGCCGTTGTTGTTTTTGATGAATTCCAGGAGATTGTTAATTTTGATGGTAATGATGGTAATGAGCTGGAAATAGAAATCCATTACGCTAACAGCGTTACGCCGTTGGCGTAATCAAGCGAGAAACCGGAGAAATCGGAAATTGAGTACGTGCTAAATCAGGGACGTGCTCACCCATCAAAGCTTGAGTATGTCAAAGCGGGTTTAAACAAATTTGCTGGGCACTATGAGTAAATGGTAATTACTGGTTTACGATACTTCGTAAAATAGTCTTGACCAATTTACGATGTATCGTAAAATAGTCTTGACCTTCAGTTTATTTCCATATAATAATATCGTCATGAAAAGATCATATTCTTCAGTCCTTACCGAACATTTAGGCCAATATCGACAGATGATATTTGTCGTCGGGCCGAGACAGGTAGGAAAAACGACCCTATGCACAGATTTGGCTCAGGAGTATCATTATTTCAATTGGGACAACCAGGATCATCGTGCGTTGATTATCGAAGGACCAAACAGGGTTGGTGAAGAAATCGGCGTGAGACAATTACGTGAAAAACCCCGGATCATTATTTTTGATGAAATTCACAAGTATTCAAAATGGAAGGATTTTCTCAAAGGCTTTTTTGATGTTTATAGCCCAGGGGTAAGAATCATCGTAACTGGAAGCTCCAGACTGGATGTATTTAAAAGGGGTGGGGATAGTCTTATGGGACGGTATTTCCTATATCATCTTCATCCCATCTCAGTGCGAGAAATTACAGGAACCCGCCTTGCTGCAAATGAGATACAAATTCCTATGCCAATAGATCCACAGGCATTTGATTCATTGTATGCTTTTGGTGGTTTTCCCGAACCGTTTCTGAAGGCCAACGTAAGATTTTCAAACCGCTGGAAACGTCTCCGGCAGCAGCAACTGTTTACTGAAGACATCAGAGATCTTACGCGAGTCCAGGAAGTACAGCAGATTGAATTGTTAGCCGAAACGCTGAAATATCAAACCGGTCAAATGATCAATTATTCGAATCTTGCTAAAAAAATAAGAGTTTCAGTGGATACTATACGCCGCTGGATAAGGGTTTTGGAATCGTTATATTATTGTTTTACCATACAACCCTGGTTTAGAAATGTGTCGAGGTCTTTGCTTAAACAGCCCAAAATTTACCTTTGGAATTGGTCTCTTATTGCGGATTCCGGCGCAAAGTCAGAAAACTTTGTCGCATCTCATTTATTGAAAGCCGTCCATTGGTGGACCGATAACGGATTTAGCGAATATGGACTGTATTTCCTCCGTGATAAGGACAAGCGTGAGGTGGATTTTCTTGTCACTCGGAATCAAGAGCCCTGGTTTATGGTAGAGGTGAAAACAGATGGTGGGAAATCTGTGAGCAAGGATCTGCTTTATTTTCAAAAACAAATCCGTGCATTTCATGCTTTTCAGGCGTCTTTTTCATTAGATTATGTTGACGCGGATTGTTTTTCAACAAAACAACCCACCATTGTTCCTGTAAAGACATTGTTATCTCAATTGGTGTAACGGTTTAGGGGGACGATGATAAAACATTGACACAAGTTATACAATCGCTTTGCGGTTCTATATAACGCGGCTTCGCCGCTCTAAAAAAAGGAAATTCCTATACCATCAAATTGCAGTGGTTTTTACATCCTATAACTTTGAGAATTTTTTTCGAATGTTTCTACTTTTTGATGGTTTCGTAAAAAGTCAGGTTTTGATGGCAAAGTAAAAAGCTCCAAATTCAAGGCGTGCAAATTCCGAGGAATGAGACGTACTTATAGTACGTCGTAGTGACGAGGAATGCAGCGCAACGCAGAAGTTGGACTTTTTACGAAGCCATCACTTTTTAAATCCACTACAATTGAACATTGCCAAGCATTTTTTATCTTCTGTACTAAAATACGTAACCCCACCCTGCATGCAGACCGAAATCGGGGCTATTCCCCATGGTGATGACATTTTCAGTTAAAGCGAATTCCATCAAGCCGTTTTTTTGAGGACATCTTTTCTTTTACCTTATTTCTTGCCTGAAAGCTCAATCCCTGATTAACCTTTATATGGCCTGATTTAAGGGGTAGCAAACATGGCCGCCAATTTATCTTTACTCCAGGGTGGGTAGTGTCTATCCGTATTTACATGCCGTCGGAGTTGGAAAAGTCTATCTGGCCCACATGGACCCTGCAAAAAGACATAGAGCATTGGATAAAATAGGACTTCCGTCAGTATCCGAAAAAACCATTAGGGATTTAGATAAACTTGAGGCGGAACTGGAAAAAGTTAGAGAAAATGGTTATGCATTCGAAGATCAAGAGTTAAGAGAAGGCGTAAGAAGAGTTGCAGCACCCATATATAATATTCGTAGTGAGTTAATCGGCTGCATTGGAATTGCAGCCACAATTTTCAGCTTCAGCATAAAAGACAAAAAGAAATTAGGGAATATGGCTTTAGAGACAGCCAAAAAAGTATCTGCCAGATTAGGATATAAAGCGTATACAGGAAGTAATGACCATGCAAAAAATTAATCCGGATCATGTTGATTCCATTATCTCTTTGATGAATAAAAGTCCTTATTTTAATCTTTTATCCATAAATCCAAAACTTGCTACCTATGATATCCGAGTTACAGACGAAAATAATGAGTTAATCGCCATTTTTCAAGGAACCGTCTATAGAAAGAAAGATAAGATATAAATGATCTTCTTATTTTTCCTGAAAACGGCGCTAAATGCTCCTGTTTACCTTTTCCAGTATTTTCCAAACCTCCCTGGCTTCGGGTGCAAGATGCCATTCTTCTGGTTTTGTCGCATAATTTTCGCCCTCACCCACAAATTGATAGAAATGCACTTCGCAACCACGATACTCCTGATTGTCACCGTTCCACCGGGTGAAATTTCCGGGAAAGATACCGGCGATTTTCCATCCGTCGTTAATGCACCAGTTCTGGGTAATGTCATGCCAGGTTTCACAAAAAGTGGTAAAGTATTCTGCCCCGGAATTTAGCGCGATTTTCCTCGTCACCCGGCGCAATTCATCGGTAATCCCTCGTATCCGGAAATCCGGATGGGTGCAGGCAAATGAAAACTCCACCTGAAGGTTTTTTTCAAATTTGGTGAGCACCGTTGCCGAAACCACACGGTTCGTCGCCAGTTCCACAACCACCGGCATGCAATAGACCTTTGTCTTTGAATCTTCTTCCCAGGTTTCCTCTAACGCGATCAGCCCTTCATACTGATAAGGATCGAGCATGAACTGGTGAGGAGAACC
>JAYEFV010000037.1:0-5746 GCA_034658755.1 Thermodesulfobacteriota bacterium
TAATGAGTCTGGCCAGACTCCACACGAATGGATTTTTAACGCCCTCTTTGAGACGGAACTCCAAATGGTTATGGTTGTATTTGCGATGTCGGAAGACAACCGTCGGCTGGAGATGAAGCATCCGGCTATGACTTTCGGTACCGATGGAATGGGGTTAGCTGAAAAGGGGCCGCTTGCTAAAAGTCTTCCTCACCCTCGAAATTACGGGGCTTTTGCCAGGATTCTGGGTAGGTATGTACGTGAAGAGGGTGTGCTTACACTCGAAGAAGCCATTCATAAAATGACCGGTTTAGCGGCCAAGAGACTTAGATTTACAGATCGTGGTTTTCTCCGACCTGGGCTCGCGGCTGATTTGGTTGTTTTTGATCCAGCAACTGTAAAAGATAGGAGCACCTACGAGGAGCCTCATCAATACCCGGAAGGGATTTCCCAGGTTCTTGTTAACGGTCGGCTGGTAGTTGAAGATGGCGTACATACACAGGCCCGGCCTGGCAGGATCTTGATGAAGAGTTGACAGAGTGTTTCCTTAGGAAGGCCGGAAAAGTTTCTATAAGGAATCTATAATAGAATAAAATTGATAGCGACTATAAGCTATGGCAACCTCAAATTTTATGAAGTAACCGTTCACATTGAAGTTTTATTGTTTGTGAAATAAAAAATATGCAATTTTCATTATCAATAGGATAACATTTTTGAAGATTATAGAGAAGCTACGGACTCACTGATTAGGCAGACAATCCCCCACTTATAAGAGAGGCTTCAATGGTCGCATTACTGACTGCATTTATCATTTTAACAATCATTATTGGTATTGTCTCAAGTCGAAAAGAAGACTCGGAAGGTTACCTTATCGCTAATAGGGAACTCAATATATTCCAATCTGTGATGACCCTTTGCGGCTCATTTATCGGCGCAATGACACTGTTGGTTTATCCCGCATTTGTATTTTCCTATGGTATTTCCGCAATGTGGATATTCGTTGGTTATCTGGTAGGCTTCATTTTCTTTGCGCACTTTGCTCTATACCTAAGGAAATACCCACCGGCAAAGCATTTTTATACAATGACGGATTATTTTTATCATCGATTTGGCCGCAAAGCAGGAATCTGTGTGATAACCGTAATATTCGTATCATATTTTGGAGGTTTGACTGCACAAATCGTTGGCTCTGGAAAAATATTATCCGAATTATCCGGACTCACATATAATACATCTGTGTTGATTACAATTAGTATCATCCTTATCTATATAGTATTTGGTGGGTTCAAATCCGTTGTTAGAACAGATGTTTTTCAATTCATCGTTTTAGGTATTCTAATCCTGGTTATCACATTAGCGCTAAGAACGAGATTGCAAGTTCCGATAACACACCTAAATCCATTTTATGCCGGGCCAGTTAAGGTAATCGCCTTTTTTTTGCTGGGGCTTCTAAATCTGTTTGGTGGGCAAGATTACTGGCAGAAAGTGTATGCAATAAAAGATGAGTTCGTGGCCAAGAAAGCATTTATTATCAGCGGAATTCTTATATTTTTAATGGCCATTATCCTTACCTATATCGGCTTGATCGCGCGAACCCGGTTCCCATTAATTGACCCTGACCTTGCCATCCTGTATAGTTTCACCAAGCTTATTCCACATGGATTAATCAATTTTGTAACACTTGCTTTTTTTGCAGCCGTGCTCTCATCTGCCGACACGAATCTCTTTATGCTCGGGTTAAATTTTACCAATGATCTGCTCCATGTAAAAGAAAAAAAGCGTTTTTATACTAGACTATCAGTTATAGGAATCGGCCTGGCATCATTTTTTCTGGCCATGAATTTCAATAGTTTGGTTGAACTGGCGATTGTCATTAAATCGATTGGCCTCATTCTACCCTCAATAGTCGTGTTCATTTGGCTGACAAAAGGAGACACAATTGCAATTATTTGGTCGATTGTCCTGACGTTAATTTTAGTCATCGCTTTTGCATTGGGCGGTTTTTTGCGCCCTGAGTTGTCCTTTGTCTCAATCTTTGGATCAATTATTTTTTATTGGGTAACTGTTGGAATCAAAAAATTAGTATTTTCCGGCTAATCTCACGACTTATGCGTAAATCTAATGCAGGCCTATAACTCACAAAATGAGAGAACTGGTGAACACCTTGAAATAGAGCAGGTTTTGGCAAATTAGTAGGTAGAGTAAAGGATGAAATGTTCAAACTGTAAGACTGAAAATTTGAAATCAAGAAAATTTTGCCGTGAGTGTGGAGCTCGGCTTGTGAAAGTTTGTGACTTGTGCGGATATGAGAATCGTCCCGATGATAAATTTTGCGGTAATTGCGCTAAGCAATTGAAAACAGATTTTAAAATAAAAAATGAAATATTTAAGATAGAAAGTGAGCGAAAAAATGTCACGGTACTATTTTCAGACCTATCGGGATACACAAGATTAAGCGAAAGGTTAGATCCCGAAAAGGTGAAAGAGATTATTAACCAAATTTTCAACAATATTAGTAGGATAATCATAAAATATAATGGGTTCGTCGAGAGGGTTTTCGGAGATGAGGTGCTTGCATTTTTTGGCGTACCTAAAAGCTACGAGGACCATCCCTTAAGTGCAATTTTGGCGGCAAGGGAAATCCATGACCTTGTTAAATATATGAGCCTTGAATTAGAGGAGGAAACAGGGCAGATTTTAAGAATGCATACCGGCATCAATACGGGTCTTGTTGTAACCGGAAATACCGATGTAACAAAAGGGCAAGATGGTTTTTCAGGCCAAACCATCAACATAGCTTCTCGTTTGACAGATATGGCCGGGCCGGATGAGATTCTAATAGGTCCTAACACTTACCACAAAACATGGCCACACATCATTTCAGAACCCGTGACACCCGAAATAACAGGTCTTAACAATTATGAAGTTGCAATTTACCGTGTGATTGAAATTAACAACAAGAGTAGTAGGTTTCATCTCGATCTTGAACACAAACTTACTCCGTTTGTTGGAAGAGGACGCGAGTTTGGTCAATTAAAGTATTTTCTCGGACAATCCCAGACTGGCAGACCTTTGGCAGTCTCAATAGTATCAAAACCAGGCGAAGGAAAATCCAGATTTTTATACGAATTTAGAAAAACGCTCACAGACATAGATGCGATCTTTTTGGAGGGCAAGTGTTTTTCTTTCCATTCAAATACTGCATATTACCCTGTAATAGGTATTTTGAAAGAATACTTTGGCATTCGAGAAACCGACGATGATTCTGTAGTTAAGCGAAAGGTTAAAAAAGGCCTAAAATTATTGGATCTGCCTGGTTCTTCAACCATTCCATACATTTTACAACTACTATCCGTCAAACCCAGTAGCACGAAAGAATTTCCGCTAAAGCTGGAAGATTTGAAAAACCAGATAGATCGTGTGGTTAGACAGATGATTATCAATGGCTCAAAAAAACAATTCATCATCATAGTTATTAAAGATATTCATTGGATAGATAAAAGCTCTGAAGAATACTTTGAACAAATGTTGAGTAATCTTCCGGAAGCAAAAGTATTTATCATCTTTACCTACCGAGCTATATATGTTCCTCCATGGAATGAAAAATTTAAGAGCCACGAAATCACTTTGAGGCCGCTAAACAATCGAAACAGCCTGACAATGGTTAGGAATCTTCTTGGAACAAAAAGACTTGACTCAAATCTTGCAAAAATAATTTTAGAAAAAACCAAAGGTGTGCCACTTTTCATCGAAGAGTTTATCAGATCCCTGCTGAATAGAAAGAAAATTTATAGACGAGGGAAAACCAGTCATTTAGAGGGAGATTTGCATAGTTTGGCAATACCTTCAACAATTCAGGATATAATCGCTGCTAGGATTGATTCATTGCCAAAAGGGGTCAAGGAAGTGCTTCAAGCAGGTTCGGTTGCAGGAAAGATATTTAATTATGACATAATAAAGTGGGTGACAGGTTTACCTGAAGAAGATTTATTAATTTATCTATCTGCCTTATCAAAGAATCAGTTTCTATATTTAACTGAATCTGATCAACGAGTGCAATATCACTTTGAACATTCCCTTATACAGGAAGTTTCGTATGCCAGTATGCTCATTAGTAAGCGAAAAAAAATTCATTATAAATGTGCAACAGCAATAGAAAAGCATTATTTTCATAAACTTGATCAATTTTATGAAGTGCTGGCGCATCATTATTCTAAAAGTGCGAACAAAGAAAAAGCTTATCACTATCTAATATTATCAGGAAAAAAAGCAACATTAAGCTATTCAAACCGGGAAGCTTTCCACTTTTTCAAGTCGGCTGCGGAACTGCTTGAAAATAGCGAGAGTAGAGAAAAAAAGATTGAAGCGCTTAAACTGGCGCTAATCCCCATGGTTCGCCTTGGATATCCGGGAGATTCCCTTAAAGTATTAAATGAAGGAGCAGATCTATCGAAAGAGGTCAACGACCTTGAAAGCCTTGCAAAATTTTTGGATGTGATTGGGAACTACTATACAGCTAAAGGAGGAAATCCTCTGCTTGGGATAAAATATTCTGAGCGATGCTTAAGGGAAGTAGAGAAGATACAGGACCTTGAATTAATAGCCCGGGTTGCCCGAGGTCTTTGCGGCTCATACATTGTCGTAGGAGAACCTCTGAAATCAGTGCATCTGGCCGGTAGAGTTATCGAGCTACTTGAACAACAGTTAGTTAAGCGCAACTTTGTAGGAGGAGATCTATCAATTCTTTCGGTTCTCAGGGCGCTTTTGGCCCATAGCCTGGGGTGGTTGGGGAATTTCGGTGAAGGTAAAAAATGGGCCGAAATGGCGACAAATTCTGAAAATAATACAGAAAATCTTTATGATCAGGCCTATATCCATTTTCTTTGTGGGTATCTATACATGCATTCAGGAGAGGGGAATAAGGTAATAGAACATTTTAATGAATGTATCCATTACTGTGAAGAGGGAAAAGTAATTTTGTGGATTGGTCTTGGATGGACTGGTTTGGGTATTGGATATTTTTTTTCTGAAGATTTGAAGTCTGCCAAAAAGTATATATTAAAAGGGATAAAATTGCAAAAAGAGTCCAAAATACCCTACTATTTATCTTTTAATCTTCACGCATTGGGATTAGTTTATTATGAATCAAAAGAACTGAGTCGTTCAAGATATTTTTTTGAAAGTTCCCTGAAATTATCTGAAAAATACGGTGAAAAATGGATTGAGGGAAGTTCGAAAGTATTTTTGGGAAGTATTTTCAATAAAGTAAATAAAAATTTATATTCATTTGAGGAGGCGGAGGCTCTCACCCGAGAAGGAATCAAAATTTTGGAAGATAGAAAAATATTGCCCTGGTCCTCTATTGGCTATTACGTTTTGGGACAATTATATTCCTATAATAGGCGCCCAGAAAGAGCAGTGGAATATTTGAACAAAGCTGAAAACTTATTCAATGAAATGAGGATGGAATATTGGCTGAAACGAACCCAAAAAGCTTTAAAAGATCTTTGAATTTGGGCCGTAATTCGCCTGTGTATTGGATAATACGTAACCAAACCTAAACACTTATGAACTAGACTGTGGCAAGTATCTTTCACTGGCGTTAATATAATTCAAAAATTACCTGACCCCAATATTGTTTCTCCCTTAAATTATCAGTTATGGATTCATCTGTTAAACTCCCTTGACAAAATCCATCTAAATTTTCTAAACTACACATAAATATTACTGAATTTTATCATCAACTTATAACCTTCAGGAGTAACCT
>JAYEFV010000038.1:0-5739 GCA_034658755.1 Thermodesulfobacteriota bacterium
TAAAATCGGCGCTGCAAACCGTGGAAGGCGTTCAGCGCAGACTCGAAATCAAAGGAGAAAAAAAAGGGGTCACCGTTGTGGACGACTATGGTCATCATCCTACGGAAATCAAAATCACGCTGCAAGCGATCAGGGAAAGCTGGCCCCACAGGCGGGTTGTGGTGGTGTTTCAGCCCCACCGCTATACCAGAACCCAGGCGCTCTTTGATGAATTCACCCGTTCATTTTATCAGTCGGACCTTCTGGTGGTTCTTCCCATATATGCAGCCGGAGAAGAAAAGATAAATGGAGTAGAAGGCCATGCGCTATTTGAAGGAATCCGGAGCCATGGCCACAAAGGAATCGTTTATATGCAGGATTTCGAAACAGCGGTTTCACATCTGAGAAAAATTCTAACCCCGGGAGATATTCTGGTTACCCTGGGCGCAGGAGATGTTTGGAAAGTCGGGGAAATGGTATTGAAAGAACTGTAAGCAGGAACTTAGGGGCTTCGCCCCATAAGCGCTAAGTTATTTTTTTGCGCCGGAAGGACTGTGGAAGGTTTACTGAAAAAGATGAACATCGAACATCGAACGTCCAACATCGAATGTTGAATGGGAAAAGATGAACATCGAACATTCAAGGTTGGATATCGGATTTTTGAAAACAAATGTAATTAAATTGCGGAGCGAAGCGACATCATTATTCGATGTTCAACGTTGGACGTTCGATGTTCGATGTTCAGTCTGTTCGATGTTCGATGTTCAAATTGTTGCGTCTGAAATTACGACTAAACCTTCATATCACGTTGAAATTACGTATACAGGTCAGGAGTTCTGAAATTATGGTTCTGGATTCCGATTCAATAAAATGGCTTAAAAGCCGTTTCGGCAATACTGTTAAATTTGACGAGCCCATGTCAAAACATACATCGTTGCGTGTGGGCGGCCCGGCCCAAGCTTTTGTTGTTCCGGAAAATATTGATGCCTTAAAAACCCTTATGAAATGGTCATGGCACAAAAAAATTCCTTATCTCATATTGGGAAACGGCACAAATCTGCTGGTCAAAGACAGCGGCATAAACCGAGTTGTGATCGTGTTGACACAGTGCCTTAAAACCATTTCTCAAACAGACCGGAACACCCATGGGATTATGGTTACCGCCATGGCGGGCGCACAATTGAAAACACTTTGTTCCTTTGCCCTGAAGAGGGGACTTGAAGGGATGAATTTTGCCATGGGCATTCCTGGTACGGTTGGGGGAGGGATTATAATGAATGCAGGCACTTCCTATGGCTCCATGGAAGGTGTTCTCGAATCAATAAACATTCTGCTTCCCACCGGTCAGATGCGCAACATTAAAAGAGAAAATCTCGATTTTGCTTACAGGAAGCTCTCCTGGAACAAAGAGGATATAGAGATTTATCCCGGGCAACAGGTTGTTTTAGACGGCTGTTTCCGTCTGAACCCTTCGGACCCTGAACATCTGAAAAAACAGGCCAAAAAAATTTTAAAAACACGCTGGCAAAGACAGCCGAGAGGTCTGCCCAGTGCAGGATGTTTTTTTAAAAATCCCGTATCCGGAAAGACTGCCGGCGAGCTTATTGAGGCGGCCGGACTCAAGGGAAAATCGATCGGCGGAGCAAAAATTTCATCAAAGCACGCCAATTTTATCCTAAACCACCATAAATCATCCGCCGCTGATTTCCTGGAATTGATGGAACTTGTTGAAGGAACCGTATTAAAAAAGTTCAACATTAATCTTGAAAGAGAGGTTAAGGTTGTTGGGTCGTAAGCACATACGAAGTAACTATTACAAGAACAGCGCTGCCAAAAAGCGTAACAGAATTATAAGGCGTCTTATTTTCTGTACTAAAACAGTGGGTGTAGTCGTCGCTTTGCAGCTGGTTAGCTTTGTTTTTATTTTTAGTTACGACTTTTTAACACAATGCGACTTTTTCAGGGCCGAAAAACTGGTCGTTACCGGTACGGACAGGCTCTCTGAAAAACAGGTCCTTGAGCAGGCACAGATAAAAAAGGGAATAAATATTATTTCCGTAAACCTTTCAATGGCCAGAAAGCGACTGCTGGCACATTCATGGATCACCGAGGCTGAAGTCAGCAGGGATCTTCCGTCCGGAATAAATATCACAATAAAAGAACACAAACCGCTTGCCATTCTCGACCTTGGCCGCAAATTTTTAATCAATACTTCCGGAGAAATATTCAAAGAAATGGCGGTATCAGATCCTGACCAACTGCCGATTATCAGCGGACTTGCGTTTTCAGACATCAATACACGGGACAAACCCCGCAGCATACCTTTTAACGCTGTAATGAATGTTCTGGAACTGGGTCAAAAATGTAAAAGCGTTCTTCCTTACAAGTCAATAAAAAAAATCCAGGTGGATAGGGAAATGGGCCTTACAATTTATGCCTTTGATCGCATCAAAGAAATAAAAATCGGATATAATGATTACCCGAATAAATATGACAGACTTAAAAATATTCTTGCACATCTCAAAAAAAGACGTGGTTTTTCACATCTCGAGTCAATCGATCTCAATAATTTAAATCGCATTGTCATACATCCAACGAAAAGAGAGTCGCCCGCACGAGGTCATAAGGAGGTTTAACATGCAAAGACAGGAAAATATCATTGTCGGCCTTGATGTTGGCACGACGAAAATCTGCACTGTGGTTGGTGAGGTGGAAGGAAATAAAATAAATATTATCGGCATCGGCACCCACCCCTCAATTGGGCTTCGGAAAGGCGTAGTGGTAAATATTGAATCTACGGTAGAATCGATTCAAAAGGCTATCGAAGAGGCGGAACTTATGGCCGGATGTGAAATTTCATCCGTATATGCCGGGATCGCCGGAGGTCATATAACCGGTTTTAACAGTCGTGGAATCGTAGCAATAAAGGGCCCTGAAGTAACAAAAAATGATGTGGAACGGGTCATTGATGCAGCACGAGCCGTGGCAATTCCCATGGACCGTGAAGTCATCCACGTAATTCCCCAGGAATTTATCATCGATGATCAGGGCGGTATTCAGAATCCTGTGGGCATGTCCGGCGTAAGACTGGAAGCTAAAATTCATATTGTGACCGGTGCCGTCACATCTGCTCATAACATTGTAAAATGCGCAAACCGATCCGGTCTTGATGTCTGCGATATCGTCCTGGAACCACTTGCTTCGGGTGAAGCCGTGCTAACCAATGAGGAGAAAGATCTGGGCACGGCACTTCTGGATCTTGGCGGCGGAACGAGCGATCTGGCAATTTTTTTAGGAAAAAACATCAAACATACGTTTGTTCTGTCACTTGGGGGCAACAACCTGACAAATGATATCAGTATCGGTTTGCGCGCATCGCAGGCTGAAGCTGAAAAAATCAAAATAAAATACGGCACCTGTGTTGCCCGGAATATCAGCAACGAAGAAACCATTGAAGTCCCCGGCATGGGAGGGCGCAAGCCAAGAAAACTTCCCAGGCAGATACTGGGAGAAATATTAGAACCCCGTATCGAAGAGATCTTCACATTAATAAAAAGGGAAATCTTCCGGGCCGGGATGGACAACGTCATCACATCCGGTCTGGTTCTAACCGGTGGATCATCCCTGTTGCACGGTATAACGGATATTG
The DNA here is from genome assembly GCA_034658755.1 of Thermodesulfobacteriota bacterium. Taxonomy (GTDB): domain Bacteria; phylum Desulfobacterota; class Desulfobacteria; order Desulfobacterales; family UBA11574; genus S5133MH16. The sequence continues at coordinate 3,629 of JAYEFV010000038.1, forward strand.
CCGAATCGATTTTCGATGTTCCAAGCCGACTCGGCACACCCAGGGGAATCAGCGGCCTTATCGATGTAGTCAACAATCCCATGTATGCCACCGGTGTGGGACTTGTCCTGTACGGAGCAAAAAATCAGCCCGAAAAGAAATTCAGGATACGTGACTCAAACATTTTTCACCGGATCATGGCCCGGATGAAAGGGTGGTTTAAGGATGTAATTTAAATTTATTTTACAGGAGGTGGGGAAAATGACGTTTACCTTGGTAGAAACTGAAAGTTCCGCAAAAATCGTTGTAATTGGTGTTGGAGGAGCAGGTGGAAATGCGATTAACAATATGATCGATTCCAAGCTCCAGGGTGTAAAATTTATCGCCGCCAACACAGATTCACAGGCTCTTGAGATCTCAAAGGCATCCTTAAGGATGCAGATTGGAGAAAAGCTGACACAGGGACTCGGCGCCGGTGCTGATCCTCAAATCGGAAGGGAAGCCGCGCTTGAAAATTTCGAGGCCATCAAAAGTACGCTTGAGGGAAGCCATATGGTGTTCATCACTGCAGGATTCGGCGGCGGAACAGGTACCGGGGCCGCACCGGTTATCGCTGAACTTTGCAAAGAAATTGATGCCCTTACCGTTGCGGTGGTGACAAAGCCTTTTTCATTTGAAGGCAATAAAAGGGCAAAACAGGCTGAAGAAGGGATTAATTCCCTCAAAAAAGTCGCTGACACTGTTATCACCATACCCAATGACAGGCTAAGGGGGCTTGCGTCAAAAAATGCCAAAATGATTGATATGTTCAAGAAAGCTGATGAAATTCTGCTCCATTCGGTCAAGGGCATTACTGATCTTATTATGATGCCCGGGCTAATCAATCTCGACTTCGCCGATGTCAGAACAATCATGTCTAAAGCCGGTATGGCCATCATGGGCATCGGTACATCCAACGGTGAAAACCGTGCCCTGGACGCTGCCGAACGTGCAATATCCCATCCACTGCTGGAAGATATCTCCATTTCCGGTGCCAAGGGAGTTTTGATGAACATAACCAGCAACAGTGATTTGACAATGGAAGAGATGGCCGAAGCTTCAGAGCGGATATATAATGAAGTCGGGGAAAATGCCGATATTATCTGGGGAACCGTGGTAGACGACACTCTGGGCGATGAGATGCGTGTAACCGTTATTGCAACCGGAATCGATTCAAACCCTAAATCTGAAATGGAAACTGAGCTCAGAGGCAAGGTCAGAGATGTCACATTTGACGACTTAAATGACGCCGTAGATTATGACGAACCCACATTTATCCGCCGGAAACGAGCTGTGGGTGAATCGAGCGGCGCCACATACAGAGGATACAAAGGGATTGTAATTGATAACAACGACCTTAATGACCTGGATGTGCCGACATTTTTAAGAAAAAAGGCGGACTAGGCGCTTATTTGTATTTTTTTGCTTTTTGTGACAAAACTTTTCCATTCTGCCACTAAGGCACCAAGGCACGAAGAAAGAATAATAAATATATCCTTTGTGTCTTGGTGTCTTTGTGGCAAATATTTTTAATTCCGGCCCGATCGCCTCATTCCGCTTGGCAGGAGGCAGGCTTGTCCAGGTTACGAATTGACATTTAATCATCAATGGCATGGAAAACCGACAAATTTCATAAAAGATTTGCTGAATCAGAAATCGGAACCATTCGCAAACAATGGAAAGGGCGGATCACGGTCGCGCTGGTCTACCCCAACACGTATCATGTTGGAATGTCCAATCTTGGTTTTCAGTCTGTATATTATTTGCTCAATGAAATTGAGCACGTTGTATGCGAAAGGAGTTTCCTACCGGAGAATAAAAGACCGGGAGCAGGACGTATCATCACCATAGAGTCCGGAAGCCCTATTTCCGCTTTCGACGTAATCGCTTTTTCCGTCTCATTTGAAAATGACTTTCCCAACCTTCTGACCATTCTAGAAAAAGCAGGACTCCCTCTGCAATCCAGTGATAGAGACCCCCACCACCCTCTTATCATCGCAGGGGGAGTCGCTTTTTTTTTAAACCCGGAACCTGTGGCAACCTTTGTCGATTGTTTTCTGATCGGGGAAGCCGAAGCTATTCTTCCCCGGTTT
>JAYEFV010000039.1:0-5729 GCA_034658755.1 Thermodesulfobacteriota bacterium
CTGAGATTTTAAAGCGGTATAACATAACCTATATTCCGGATTTAGGGCCATTTGATGTATCGGCCAAGCTCACGGATCCTGACGGCAGGCTGGGATTAACGGACCTCGACCTCAAGGTGGGCGGTGAAGGGTTAAGCAGGGCAAGGTTCACGGGTTCGATCCAGGATCTCCTAAAGGGTAAAGGGCTCGCCATCACGGTTAAGGGAAAGGGCCGATCCATTCCTGAGATTTTAAAGCGGTATAATATAACCTATATTCCGGATTTAGGGCCATTTGATGTATCGGCCAAGCTCACGGATCCTGACGGCAGGCTGGGATTAACGGACCTCGACCTCAAGGTGGGCAATGAAGCGTTGGCCAAAGCAAGGTTCACGGGTGCGGTCGAGGATATCACGGCCATAAAGGGAATGAATCTTAACTTTGATATTCAGGGCAAAGATCTTGCAAACCTAAAAAAGATTACCGGCAAGCCGATGCCTTTCAATGGCCCCTTTTCCGTTTCCGGCAACGGCGTCGCCCTTTCGGCAAAATCTTACAAGATTTCTGACCTCAAAGCTTTAATCCAAGAGGACGATCTAAATGGATCGCTAGAAATAAATCTGGCTGCCAAAAAGCCACGGATAACGGCTGACCTTTCATCCCAAAAATTCGATTTGCGTTTCCTATGGCCCAAAAAAGAGAGCAAGACCGGTGAGCCGGAAAAGGTTTCTGCCAAATCCACAGTCAAGCAGGGCAAAGTTTTTCCCGATACACCTTTGCCTTTGGAAGTGTTGAAGAAAGTCGACGCCGAAATTGAACTTAAAGCAGAACAGCTCTTGCTGCCACGGTTGTTTCTCAGTAACACCACGGCCCATATGGTCCTTGAGGACGGACACCTTACAGTGAAACCCCTTAAGTTAGTCATAGGTGGCGGCACACTCGATGGCCATTTTGATCTCCATGTCCATGGCAACGCTGCCGAAGTGGCCATGGCACTCAAAATCGACCAGTACGAGCTTGGCAGTATGCTCAAAAAGCTGGGTATTCATGACTCGCTCCAAGGTAATATGGATATGGACTTCGACCTCAAAAGCCGGGGAAGCTCCATAGCAGAACTTATGTCCGGGCTAAACGGTAAAACCATGATGGTCATGGGCGATGGGAGCATCAACCTAAAAGCCGTCAAACTCCTGGGAACCGATCTGAGTTTCGGCCTTTTGCAACTACTTAATCCCTTGAAAAAGGACGAAAAACACACAAAAATCAACTGTTTTGCCGGCGGATTTAACATTAAAAACGGACTGGCGCAAAGCTGTGCACTGGTATTGGATACCCCTCAGGTTAGTGTGGTCGGGTATGGTAAAATCGATCTTAAGACAGAGGAAATTGATCTGTCATTCAAGCCGTCTCCCAAGAATGGCCTCGGCATCAATGGTCTGGCCAAGTTCAGCCTGAGTTTTGGTGAGTTAACAAAAACACTTAAACTTAAGGGAACCCTTTCCAATCCTTCTCTATCTATCGATCCCACCGGATCAATCATTACCCTGGGAAAGGCTATCGGCGGCATGGTTCTGTTTGGACCTTTTGGCCTTGCTGCAGTTCTGGCCAACGGCCAATTGGGCGATAAGAACCTGTGTCTTTCCATTATCGAAACTGCAAAAAAAGGCTTTAAGGAGCCTGAAGGTGGGAAGCCCGAAGAAAAAAAGAGTGTGATTAAAAAAAGCAACTAACCCGGATGAAGAATTCAGGAGCTAAGTTGCAAACGGTAATTTGCCTTGTGCGAATTTTTAGGAGTTTTATTATGTCCTTAAATGAAAGCCCTGATTGTCAAATCGAAAAGATCATTCATGCAGATGAGACTGAAGTAATTGCGCTAGTCGCAACATACCTTGAGAATGAACAGATGCAGTATTTCCTGCGCAATCAGGACTGCCTGACAACGGACCTACACAGCACAAAGGCCAGGCTTGGAATTAACCAGGAGAAACTGAGTTCCTTTGAACTCAAAGGGGACAAGATCTCATATGAAGCGAGATTCTGGTTTTATATTCCCGAATACGCTGCAGGCCTCACCATTAACCAGTTGATGGAACCCGGCCTTGAAGTCAGTAAGATTTATTTAAGAAATTCAAAACTCAAATACACGGCACAGGAACTCATCAATCTGATTTCAAATCGCATAATTATTGTTCCAAAGGGAACCCGGGTGATTGAGGAAGGCATTCTGGCTATACCGGTTATGCCTTTTGTACATCTTCCCAACCCCAATGTCCTGACACCCGAATATTTGAAGGCTGCCGTGCAAAAAAGGATCCCCCGGGAAGATCTATATTTTGCCCAGCCGGAGCAAAAGGTGGACCAGCTCATCGTGCCTGCCGGGAGCGGAGTCATCTCCCATACGACCCTTTTTACCCAGCAAAACGAAATGTATATTATAGATCCGGAGCATGCAGATGCCAGGGTGGGAAGCAGACACACCAATGGGATCATCTATCTTGAGCTTGTTGGCGGGGAAAAAGACTTTGTCAAGGAGATGGCTCATTTCGAAGTTTACAAACCGGCTTCCTCCAGGCAAAATGTAAAGAGAAAGTTCTATATTGACCTGAACTCCGCCTTATTAGAAAAACTTTACGCAGAGCGGACCGTAAATGAAAAAACTATCGCTGCTGTTAGTGAAGCTGAGGGACAAAGATTCATCACGCTGAATGAAAGGTACGACTTACTGCTACATGAGCTGAAACCAAATACAGCATTGATTTTGCAAGATTTTCCTAACCGACGCCTTGCATCTTATCTCATTGTAGCTGCTGACCTTGGCCTCCTCAGTGATTTGACGTTCAGAAGGGCCCCTGAAGAGGAATACTTTTTCAGATCAGAGCACCTTGTCTTTATGAATACGCTTCAGGATATGGGTGTGAAGATTCACTGGAAGAGTCCTTTGCAAGGCGACCTGGTCTTATACAAGCGGTTCTTCATGCGGTCTTCGGTGATACCTTCATTCCATGAAGCCTTCAGTTCAAGGAAACTGGCCGCGATTTACGGCACCGCAGGGAGTGTAGATGCCGACACCCAGAAAGAAATTGTAGACAGCATTAAGTCGTTCAAGGATTTCCATGGAGGCATTTGCGGTATCCTTACTGGCGGCAGCGCCGGAAGTATTATGTCGTTTGTATCCAAAACCGCGGCTTCTCTGGGATTGCTCTGTGGCGCTGTATATTGGAAGATTCCAGGGGTAGACATTGATACCCACGTGGATTTTGCAGCTCATTTGGGCCGAAATGATTTACTGGAAAGACAGGAAATTCTATCTGAAACTACCGAGGCGGACATTTATTTCAAGGGAGGAGTCGGCACCAACCTTGAAAATGCCATTACTTTTGTAAAGAAGAAACTCGGTATTGGTTACTACAAGCCTCAAATTTTTGTGGGAAAATTCTACAAACCGCTTCAAGACATGCTCACCCATCTGACATCTGAGGGTATGGTTGATCCCGGCGTCTTTAAGAATTGCTATTTCATCAAGCATGGGGCTGAGATTTTCGAAACGCTTTGCAGACACTTCGGCTCAGAAGACAAAATGATTCTTGAAGTCTCAATAAAAAACCAATATTCCAATGGAAGTGCCGACTGAGCCGATCTCCTGGGCATCAAGGATCCGGGAAAATCCTCGACATATCCATCCCGATGTCTTTTCGGGGCGATTTTCGCGAACCCTTAGGTTTAATCATTTATCGTTTTAGATAATAAATATCAGGAGATGACCCCTATAAGCAGAAATCCTGCATTTACAAATCCCTTTTCTTCAATAGATCGTCTCCACAGGATTCGCTTTCAAACTGGATAGTGCTATGTTCTATTCTATATTTATTATGGAGAAGGCTTTTAATTTCCTTTAATATATAAGCGCTACTGCTGATGAGCAGATCATCAATTAATACATGGGCGCTCATGGCATTAATACCGGAGGTAATTGTCCATAAATGTAAGTGATGTACATCCTTTACCCCCTTGATTTTACGGAGTTCATCCAACATTTCCTCCACGTTTATATCTTTAGGGGCTGCTTCCAGAAAGATGTCGATTGATTCCATTATCAGAGCATAAGCTCCTCTAAGGATGAGTATCCCAATAAAAATACCAATTAAAGGGTCTACTAAATACCAGCCTGTATATAAGATTAACAAGCCTCCCACAATCACTCCCCCGGAAGAAATTGTATCCCCCACTATGTGGAAAAAAGCTGACTTAACATTCAAGCTTGTATGGGCGGATTTTCTTAAAAGCATTATTCCTGCCCCATTGGCTAAAAGTCCTATACAGGCAACTACCAGCATAAATAAGCCCTTAATTTCTTCGGGATGAAGAAGGCGATGGTATGCTTCATAGAATATGTAAAAAGAGATAAAAAACAGCAGCATGCCGTTAAAAAAGGCGGCCAGAATTTCCAAACGATGGAACCCGAAAGTCTTCGAGGGTGTGGGTGGTTTTTGGGCAAACCTCATGGCAACTAAACTTAAGCCCAAAGCCAATATATCGGTTAACATATGTCCGGCATCGCTGAGCAAGGCAAGGCTGTTGGACAGAAGCCCGCCGATTATTTCAGCGATCATGACAATGGCCGTGATTAATAAGGCAATCACCAAGTTGCGCTGATTCGATGAATATGCCTGATTGTTTGATTCTTTGGGCTGATGAATATGATGAGCAGTCATTTTTTTCTTTACATCTCTATTATTGGATGTCCTGCTTGTTTACACAAGCTAAGGCCATATAGATGTTATGGATAAATTAAGATTGGTGAGCCGCGTATTCATCCAATAGTCTGCGAATCATTTTCTGATACTGAGTATTGTAATTTTTTGCCTCTTTTTTAAAAAATTCGATGCTGGCTTTGCTGAGAGCAATAGTGACCTTAACGGTTTCGTCCTTCAGAGCCAGCTCTTCAGGCGAAGGAAGAAAGTCAGAAATAACCTTCACCTTTCCAATAGGCTCATCCGTGTATTTTATTTTCCCTTTCATATATCTTTTTTCCCCTTATCACCCATATCTGTTTCTCCTTGTTTGGAATATTGGTGTCATGGAATATTGGTATCAAAGCTTGAATTGTGAATTAATTTTATCAAATTGATTTTTCACTTTTTTATCGTTTATCATCTTCTCTTTAAATATTTTCACACTATGACTGACAGCCGAGTGACTTATATTGAAAAGGCGCCCTAACTGTTCATTGGTCATTAATCCTTTATTCCAAAGGAAATAAATGATTAAATCACGTTTGTGTTTGTCTCTACCATGCAATCGTTTTACCTGAACGCATTTATCAAGATCGATTTGAACGACTTTAGCAGATTTTTTTAATACATCATCTAATTTGACATCTTTTGCCAATTGCTTTTGCTGAGGTAAATTATTATGGGGGATATCCGGTAAAAACTGCTCCCGAATGCTATTTACAAATTTTTTAGCACCTAAAATCATACCATGGTGAATATCCTCCAGAAGGCGCTTCTCTTCCTTGGCATATTTTTGAACCTTTTCCCGATATTGCTTATGTTTATCAGCACCTTTAAAATACGACCAAATCACTCCGGTGGATAACCAATCCGGTCCTTTCTTGGCATAGGCATAGATTGGATAGCTGCTCCATTTATAATCTATCAAACGCCTTACGATTCCAGCTCTTAATGGATTTCGATGGATATAACAGGATAACCGCATCACATAGGCATCATTTTGAACCAGGATGCTTT
>JAYEFV010000040.1:0-5703 GCA_034658755.1 Thermodesulfobacteriota bacterium
GACAAAATAGATGCCTACGATATTTCAAGATGGTCCATATCGAATCTTTTTCTATTCCGGTGATAGAAATGAACCAAAACATGTACATATTGAGCGAGACGACAAAATAGCCAAAGTGTGGTTGGATCCATTGAGGCTATGCAGTAGCGGTGGTTTTAAAAGATCCGAGATATCATCCATAGTCAGAATTATTGAAGAAAATAGAGAAATAATGGTGGAGGCCTGGAATGGCTATTTTAGCGATTGATATCGAAATTCCGAGTATTGAGGACGTAAGTGTGACAGAAGATACGCTAAGTATTGATCTAAGTGATGGCCGCACAGTATCTGTGCCGACAGCTTGGTATCCTCGTCTTACGCATGCGACTCCTAATGAAAAGAAAAACTGGAGGTTGATCGGCAGAGGGCATGGGATACATTGGGAGGATATAGACGAAGATATTAGTATTGAGAGTCTCTTAGCTGGTAAACCTTCTGGCGAGAGCCAAATATCCTTTAAAAATTGGCTTGAATCAAGAACATAGTCCCCTCAGGCGGAGGTGCGATCTTGATATAAAATTAATGAATGGTACTTATTGAAAGGCTAAAAGGAGAATTTAAAATGAACCGTCCTCAAAAAACTTCAGATAACATGGAAGAGATTACCAAAGCCATCGAACCGCTTATCCGGCGAATTATACGTGAGGAGCTGGCAAGAATCGTAAAAAAAGAGCCGGATATGTTTTACCTTGATCCGGAGATGCCGCTTTACAATGATATGGAAGAAATCAAACAGCGAAAAACACAGAGGCGGATTAAATTGCATTCACATGAAGAGGTTTGGGGTGAGTGATTGCGAAGCAGTATATGAAAAACTGTTTAAGCGAAACCTACGCCGTTATTCATCAATACGACAGTCAATTAAGCGACGAATTGACCGGATTTTGACTGATCCATATCACAATACGGAATTTCTTGGTGACACCAGCGGAAAATTGAACTTGCTTGGCTGCCGTAGCGCCCGTGTTGACCGGAGCTTTCGTGTCATTTTTGTTATCTGTGAAGAATGCCGTAATATTCAGGAATGTGATTTTTGCTTCTGTGAAGATTTACCGGATAAAACAGTTTTGTTTTTAACTGTAGGCCCTCATGACAAAGCATATTCGATTAAATGAACTTCATGAAAAGGACCCCGCTCCGGGATGAATATGGCAGCGGTGATTTATCAATCATGTAGGGCGATTCTCACTTTGCACTACTCAAAATCAGCCATGCGCACATCAACTTCCACGGATAATTAATTTTTCCCCGCCAAGGCGCTAAGATTTCATTTGGTAGAATTGGTTTCTTGTATTTTTTTTGCCAAACTTTTTAAATCTCGGTCACCCAACCACTGATGCCTTTCTTCGGCATAATTACCCCACCCTGTTTCAGATTGTTGAATAAAGCGCACCATTCCAACAGCGCCGAGATGTTTGCTTAATACTTCAATCCCGAACAGGCGATTTTCTTCTAATGTCATTGTTTGATTATTCATTTCATAATTGACGACAACACTGCTGAGCCATTGCCATTCCTTTGATTCAAGATGTTGTAATACCAGAAGTATAGCTTCTGCTTCCAAACGAATCCTATCTTGTTTTTGATCGTCAAATGGCCGGTTTAGACAACAGACATCTATGTAAATTTTTCTCATATGTTATAATAACATATTTATAATGGTTTGTAAATTGAAATCTCGTTTGGCTTTCAAGACCGGCTGTGGCTTGATTATTTCAAGATTTTTACCTAAATCAGGTTTGGCATCGTCAAGATCGTATTTCATGAAAGTTGGCTATTTTTCAATAATTTTGGATTTTTGAGTATTCACAAATGGCCGCAATTGTGCGCACTAAAAAATGGATTCTCTGTGTCTTTGCGAGGGATATTTTTTCATTGCATTTTTCAGCCCTATTTTTCCTCGCCAAGGCGTAAAGACGCAAGGTTTTTATTTCATTCGTTTTTCTTGGTGCCTCTGCCTGTCCCGTAGCTCCGGCAGATGGTACTGGGGCGCCTTTGCCTGCCCAGTGAAAGATTTATCCTGTTAAATCTTTATCCATTTAACCGGGACATAGTCCATTTCACCGGGGCAGGATACATTTTCTTCTGACCATCCTTCACTGAGTTACGGCATGGCAAGCAGGATTAACAATATTTATGAATAAATTGACGTTTATCAAAAGCGTGTGTAATGTTAAAAAAGCTTGTAATTCACAATTAATTTGAAATGATTGGGGCGAATTATGACAGAACGAATTTCGGTCGACCCGCAAATATGCCATGGGCAGGTTTGCATTAAAGAAACAAGGATCCCTGTACATCAAATTATCCACATGCTCGCTAATGGAGATAAAGTTGAAGAACTGCTTCAAGATTATCCTTCTCTGAGGTTAGAAGACATATATGCATGCCTTGACTATGCGGCCTCGCTGACTGAAGAACAGATAACACCTATCGATATGTTGGAAAATGCCGCATTACGAGAAAGATTGGTCGAGCCGGATGGTCGTCATGCGCGATACGGTTCAAAGCACTTGGAAGTTTAAAAAATAAATATAGTCTTTCAGATTTATAATCAGGAATAAATGAGACTCACGGATATAGAAAAAACGATCATTAAAGCTGAAGCAAAAAATATATTTGGCCCTGGTACCAGAATATTTTTATTTGGCAGTCGTGTGGATGATTCCTTAAAAGGCGGTGACATCGATTTATATATCGAAACAGAAAAGCATGCCCTGCTTCAGGACAAGATATCCCTGTTATCGCATTTAAAATTAAACATTGGTGATCAGAAGATTGATGTTGTGGTCAACGCTCCAAATAAAAATGATCAGAAAATTTTTCATGTTGCCAGGCAAACAGGAATTGAGTTATGAGCATTGTGGATATCCCGACAATGAGGATGAAATTATAGAAGGCATCACACTTGCCGTGAACGCTTATGCCGAAATAAAAAATATTTATGCCGCCATCAAAGCGAGACTTTAAAATGGATAATTTTGTGATTTGTATTAACAACGACAGCAATCCGGCAAGCCTGCTTCGGGGTAAAGTATATCGTACGTTGCCAGATGCAGAAGCAGAGTCGCATAACATGTTCCGTATCATTGATGAGGACAAGTCAGAGCCCGGTGGTTATCTATACCCTGCGTCAATGTTTGCATCTATTGAGCTTCCGGAAATTGCAAAGCGGGCACTGATGTCGGTGGGCGAACATTCGTAAATGCCGGCAGTACAGCAACCAGCACCAGACACGGTACCTATTCTGGTCCTATATGGTAAAAAACTACCTGTACCTCGATTTCAAACCAGCTCAAGACGCTTTCTTTTTCTTTTGTTTTCCTCTGCGTCTTTGCGCCTCAGCGGGAGATAGATTTTGCATTGTTGATTTTTCAAACATTTTTTCCCGCCAAGGCGCCCCAGTACCATCTGCCGGTTTTAATCCCGGCTTTCCACGGGGAGCTACAGGGCAGGCAAAGACGCTGAGTTTTAAACCCATACAGAAATAATCTTTATAAAAAAACATGGCCTCAGATCGCTTCCGACAACCGTTTCAGAGAGTACATCCCTGAAAGGCCGTTGATCGGAATTGGGATCGGCTTTGGCTTTTTCCTATGTTTGGTCATGAACAGGTGTTTGAAGCGCTCATAATTTCTGGAAACGAATGTTTTTGATCCGATTATCCCTGAATCTGTAAAATATCGGGTGCGGTAGCGCAAATGGCTGCTTTTGATAGTTTGAATCATTTTTTCTCCTCTTGATAAAGTACCCGGGGATCAATAATCTGACACTTTCCCTTGTCCGGTCGATCAATGGAACCGGCCTCGTAATTGACGTTTATTACAAATGTGTATATGATAAAAATAATCTTGGAATTTTTATTGATTTTCCAAAAAGAGGGAAAAATACAATGCCTACATTAACAATAGATGTACCGGAAAGCGCTTTTTCGGCACTGCGAAAAGATCCGAAGGAACTCTCCGAGGAGATGCGAAAATCAGCTATAGTAAAATGGTACGAATTGGGCTGGATATCTCAAGGCAAGGCAGCAGAAATAGCCGGATTGTCTCGAGCTGACTTTATTAATCTACTTTCTTCATATAAAGTAAGCCCTTTTCAATATACGGAAGAAGAGCTTACCGAGGAACTGCGTCATGCCGAATGAGAAGGTGGTTGTAAATGCTTCACCCCTAATCTGTTTTTTCAGGGCGGAATTGGAAGACTTATTGAGTGAGATTTTTGGCGAAATCTACGTTCCCGAATCAGTATGGCAAGAAATCTTAAATGGACCGAGGAATGATAGAGCGTTAAAGCTATTAGAGAGGTCTCCTTGGATAAGACGTACAAAGATCGAAAAGATTCATCCAAAGATTTCCGGATGGGATTTGGGTGCTGGTGAATCCGAAGTATTATCCTATGCATTATTCCATCAACATGTGAAAGTGGTGATAGATGATGCAGCAGCAAGGCGATGTGCTCGAACTTATGGGATTTCATATTTTGGAAGCGGAGGCATACTGATCATTGCAAAGAGACGAGGTTTTATTTCATCGGTATCTGATGTCCTAAACAATTTACGCTCATCTGGCCTTTGGCTCTCTGGAGACATCGTAAATTTGCTTAAAGCGAAAGCAGGAGAGACTCACTGATCAGAAAACAGACATTCAGATCAACATTGGGCGAGAATAGTGGCGGGGATTTACCGATCATGGTGGACGGTGGCCATTCTACGTAATTCGAAACCAGCCATGCCCCTCACCAACTTCCACGGACTATCAATTTTTTCCCGCCAAGGCGCCCCAGTACCATCTGTCGGAGCTACCCCAGTACCATCTTCTGGAGCTACGGGGCAGGCGGGCAGTGTCATGTCGGGTACAACGAGATCCAACGCCCACGACGAAAAAATATCCTAATCGACTACGAAGCATTGAGTCATCTTTGTGGATTCGATAATTTTGAGAGCTTTCAGTCAGCGCATCGACTGTGGGTTCAAACGGCCCTATCTGATAATAAGGTGAAAAGGGAGGATTCTTGGACTCAGAGCATTGCAACCGGGAGCTGGTCGTTTGTAGCGGCTGTTAAAAAGCAGATGCGCAGTTTTGCGATCGGTCGTCGTGTTCAGAAGAAGGCAGAAGGCTCAGAAGGCTTTGAGCTTCGGGAGTCCCAAACGCCCTATAATGGCTTTTCCGATACCGAAAAGATCAATATGGAAGGAAAAAACCTATGGTTATGGAATGAATAGATTGTGTTATCGGAAGGTTAGCTTGGCCCGACTCTTCTCTCTCTTATGGCGACGAAGTTTCAGGGACGACCCTGTGAGCTTTTGAGCTCAAGACTGAGGTGCGATCTTGAAATAAAATTAATAAATGGTACTTATTGAATGGTAACTTAATAAATTCCAGCAAGTTACAAAAAAGTACCATTTTTTAAAATAGAGTTAACCGGTGACACCTTATCAATTAAATTTTTTCATGCATGCTTGCCGAAAAGACACAATAAATCACATAAAATCATAGACGTCCCTATTTTTCCCTCTCTGCGTCTTTGCGCCTCAGCGGGAGATAGATATTGCATTGTTGATTTTTAAACATTTTTTCCCGCCAAGGCGCAAAGACGCGAAGTTTTAAACCGCATTAATTGCCCATGGTACATTACATTCGAGTGGTAAGAAGGTCCGGTTTT
>JAYEFV010000041.1:0-5697 GCA_034658755.1 Thermodesulfobacteriota bacterium
GGCAAAAAACAGCGGGGTCGAAGTGATTGTTTATGATGTTGTTATGGATCTTAATAAAATCATCTTGGGTAAAAAGATTCCGCTTAGCTGAATGAAATATTAACCTAACCATTTATTGTAACCTGTGGTACAGTGCCAAAATTGTTAAACCTAAGTTGGTCGATAGAAAGGATTTCTTTTAAAATGAAAATAGCGAGCGTTGTATTTACAATAATGCTGTGCATTCTAACAACCGATGTTGGAGAGACCGGCGAAACAAATCAGACGGAGAATCCCATGTGTTTAATTCAAACAACAGTAGGTAATATTGAAGTGGAGCTGTTTCAGAACGATGCCCCCGAAACGGTGGCCAATTTTATCGGTTTGGCTGAAGGCACTAAGGAATCCCTGGATGCCAAAACCAGAGAAAAAGTCAAACGGCCTTTTTACGACGACGTGATCTTTCACCGTGTAATCAAAGATTTCATGCTTCAGGCCGGCTGCCCGCTGGGTAACGGAACGGGTGGACCGGGCTACAAGTTTGCAGATGAGATTAATGCCTCAGCTTTAGGGCTTGACAAGATAAAAGCGATCGACCCGAAAAAGGGTCCTCATTCTTTTTTGATGATTCAAAACCAGGAGGAGTATCAGCGAAATATTCTCATGCCCCTTTTTCAAAAAATGAACATCTCCTCACAGAAAGAGATGGATGAAAAAAAAGAAGAAGTTAAATCCAGGCTAAATTCCCTTACTCTAAAGGAGGTATATGAAAACATAGGTTATGTATATTCCGATAAGGGGTCACCCCACCCACTGGTTCGCGGTTCTCTGGCTATGGCCAATGCAGGACCCAATACAAACGGATCACAGTTCTTCATCAATCTGGCGGATACGGACTGGCTGACCGGCAAACATACCGTATTCGGCCGAGTGGTAAAAGGGATGGAGGTAGTCGATAAAATCGGAATGGTTAAGGTCGATTCCCGCTCCAAGCCGCTTGAGAAGGTGAAAATCATCTCGATTCGGCTGAAGACTTCGCAATAATACTCATCAATTTTTATTAGCTGCCATTTCAAAATCGCAAATCAGGGGCGAATGATCGGATAATTTGACCTGAGGGATCTGGAAATCCCTAATTTGTATTTGCGGACTGTGGAAGATGTAATCGAGTTGTCGGCGCGGTAGGCGACTGGGATGGGAGGGTTCCCCGTTTGTGTTGGCATTTTTTAGCCCTGTTGCAGACAGAAATAATTGCAGTTCGCGATCTCCCCGAAATACGTTGAAATCACCGGCGACAATGACCGGTTTTTTTAGGGGTTTTATCATAGCATGAAGATCCTGCAACTGATAGTGGCGATGACGGAATTTAATCGACAGGTGTGCCAGGAAAACCGAGAATTCTTCTAGCTCAAGTTCAATCACAAGACGCTTGATACCTTCCCGGAAATAATGAAATTTTTGAGATTTAATCTCCTGGTTCGTCAGAATCGCATTGCCCTGTTTGTTCAGCACCGGGACTTTTTGAACGATTGAAGCAACGGAATATTTTGACTGATAAATAGGACAATGTTTCATTTCCCGGGCGATGTCTTCGGCCTGGTTGCTTTTTTCGGAGCGGAAGGAACCGCTGTCCACTTCGATCAATCCAATAATATCCGGATTCACCGATTTTATGAAATCCACTATACTTTGGAAATTGCCATTGGTGTGCTTTAAATACCCACTATATGGAACCGGAAGATGGAAATGCATCCCAATGCCAGCCCCATACCGTATGTTGTATAAAAGAAATCGCATACAATCTTTATCCTTTTGTGTATTATAACTCCTTCATCGTAAAAGTAAACC
Organism: Thermodesulfobacteriota bacterium; assembly: GCA_034658755.1. Classification (GTDB taxonomy): domain Bacteria; phylum Desulfobacterota; class Desulfobacteria; order Desulfobacterales; family UBA11574; genus S5133MH16. The sequence continues at coordinate 1,828 of JAYEFV010000041.1, forward strand.
CCATGGTTTTATAAAAAACGTGCTAAGTATAATTTGTAATCAATAATACTTATAAGTTTCAATCGTTCCCCCAAAGATTAACATTCAACAAAAACAAAAAGTTCTGTTGCGGTATGCGGAATAAAAATCAAAACAAAATATTATTACGAAAAAAAATTTTAAAATGATTATTCAACAGTTAATGAAATCAATTGAAATAATCGGGGCAATCGCCTTATTCGGAGGATTATGTGTACTGACATTCCTTTATATAAAAATAAGCAAAAGGTTGAATAAAAGCTACGTTACCTTTCTATGGGTTTTCAAAATTCCAGAGAATCATCTATTAGAAAGTGATAAACGTCTGAGAAAAATTGGCGGGTATCTCCTGTTGTCCGGTGTTATCATTTCGATTATCAGTAATTTTATGTTATTTGGAATATCTTATTTTAGGACTTGGGTAAGCCATTAACGGGCGGGATCACCGTTATTCCTATGTCTTGTTGTTTGATACCATACGATTAATGACAATGCCGTATTTTTTTCCGAAGGGCATGATGTTAGCCGGATCGAATCCCCCTGCTTTATATAGTTCTTTAAAATCTGGTTTGGCAATCAAATGAAGGATGTAACTGATGTGCCCTGAATATCCGGTTGCATCCAGTTGCTGAAGCTTTTTAACGGTCTTTTTTGCCAGTTCCACTGCCTGCCGATGAACCATAGGTCCGGAATTGGTGCATTTCCGCAAAGAATACAGCTGCCGGCAACTAAAGGGTCGTATCGTATAGATAAGGCAGGTATTATCCTTTTTAAGAAACGGACATCGGGTAATTGACCGCTTTTTTCTTTTTTTCATATTTTTGGAAATTTTTTTCCGGATGTTGATTTGATCCTGTTTGTCAAGAGTCTCAATCCAATCGTGTATAATGAGTCCTTCCAGGGTTATTGCATCCACATTGCCAAAGTGGATACAACAAAATGCACAGCCTACCTCGCAGACAGCGCCAGCCTTGAATGGTCGCGCCTTTATTTCAAAGTCATCATAGATTTCTTTTAATTTTTCCAGTCTTGTATTAATATCCATGGGCACACCAACGTATAAACGTATAGAAAAAAATTGTATATACCACTCACTTTTTCTTTTCAATCAAAAGATAAAGCTAACCGTTCACGGGTTCAGAGTTCAGAGGTTCAGAAATCGCCGGTTCACCTCACAAATTGGAGTTACAGGGTTTTTTTGTTTTGATCCATTACTCCAACACTCCATCGCTCCAGAGTACTGTCATATTCATATAAGACTATCGCATTGATTTCATAATATAATCTTGTCAAGGATAAAAAACCTAAAACGTAAGAAATTAGATAAACCCATCAATTCAGACTTGACATGATTCTTTTATAATCTTACAGAAAATATAACATCCCTCTAATTTCTTACCAACAATTTAATGCAGGAGGTAAAATATGCGTATCCTACTGATTGGACAGGCGGCATTTGGGGCAAAAGTATTGGAAAGCCTGCTGGAAAGAAACGAAAATATAATAGGAGTTTATGTGCCACCGGACAGACCGGGAGGGCGGACTGATCCGCTCAAAGATGCGGCGGTATCCAAAGGAATTGACGTCTTTCAACCGGCAACGTATAAAGATGATCAGGTATTTGACCAGTACAAGGTACTCAAACCGGATCTCACGGTAATGGTCTTTGTGACCGATATTATCCCGGCGCGCTTTTTTGAAGTCTCCACTCACGGGACCATCAACTATCATCCTTCGATTTTGCCGCGCCATCGCGGTGCCAGTGCCATTAACTGGGCCGTAATCATGGGGGACAACCGAACCGGACTGAGCATTTTCTGGCCGGACGGGGGGATCGACACCGGATTTATTCTACTTCAGAAAGAAATCGAGATAGGTCCGGATGACACCACCGGCGCCCTCTATTTTAACCACCTCTTTCCCATGGGGGTTGATGCCATTCTCGAATCCATCGACCTTGTCAAAGCAGGCAAGGCTCCCAAAATACCCCAGGATGAAGCCGGTGCCACCTATGAACCTCCCTGTGATGACCGAGTTGCGGGCATTGATTGGGACAAGCCGGCCAGAGAACTATACAATCTGGTGCGCGGTTGCGATCCCCAACCCGGTGCCTTTGCTTTGTTGAACGGTGAAAAGGTTCGTTTTTACGGCGCACAGCTCATAGAAGAGACTACCGATAAAGCTCCGGGGATGATTCTTGCCGTTGACGATAAAGGGATTCATGTGGCGGTATCAGGAGCAAGGCTTGTGGCAGGTAAAGTCAGGCCGGCTAAAGGCAAAAAAGTAGCAGCAGCCGAATTTGCGGCTGAACAGGGACTTAACGCCGGAGATATGTTCGATAAATGATATTCGTAATAAGTTAAATAAGTTAAATAGGACGCCCCAGTACGATCTTCCGGACCTACGGGGCAGGCAGATTTTCGCAGATATATACAGATAATATTATTATTTATAATTTAAAAAACTTTTTAATCTGTGTTCACCTGCCCGCTCGTGCCTTGCAATGGCAGGCGGGTCTGTGTCCCAAAAAAGGAAATTCCTATACTATCAAGTTATGAGCGCACCCAGAAAAGAAGTTCTCGTTTTTAGCAATAAATTCCATCATCATAGTTATGGCCCCGGTCATCCCCTGAAAGTGGAACGGCTCCGGTTAACCATGGACTTGATCGGCGAATATGGGATTTTTGATACGTCTTCGTCGCCCTGGGTGGAAGCAAAAGAAGCCGACGAACAAGATGTTACGCTCATTCACTCTCCTGAATATCTGGAGATACTTAAAACAGCCAATTCGGGCAGGGTTCCCTCACAAGCCTGGAAGTACGGTCTGGGCAGCGGTGACAACCCCTTGTTTTCCGGTTTATATGACTGGTCTTTACTGGTCACCGGTGCGACCCTTGAATGTATCCGCCAGATATTAAACGAAAATCGTGAGATCGCTTTTAATATTGCGGGCGGTTTGCATCATGCAACACAAAGTCGGGCCTCCGGATTCTGCTATCTTAATGATCCGGCCATAGGGATTGCTAAAATGGTTCAGGACGGTTTGCGTGTGGTCTACCTGGATGTAGATGTACACCACGGTGACGGGGTTGAGGCTGCGTTTTATAACACGGATCGAGTCCTGACCGTATCTCTCCATCAGCACGGACATACGCTTTTCCCGGGCACCGGTTTTCCCGACGATATGGGGCAGGGGCCGGGCCGGGGATACGCGGTCAATGTGCCGTTGGCGCCCGGAACCGATGACGATTTGTACATTTGGGTTTTTATGGAACTGGTGCCGCCGCTTGTGCATGCTTTTGCTCCGGATATCCTAGTTACACAACTTGGGGTCGACACCCTGGCAACCGATCCTCTGGCCGGCCTGAATCTCACGACCAACGGCTTCAGCAGAATAGTCCGGGAGATAAAATCGTGGGGCCTTAAATGGGTTGCGCTGGGTGGCGGCGGCTATAATGTCATGAATGTGGCCCGAGCATGGACTCAGGCGTGGGCAATCATGAAAGGGGTTGAAATTCCGGACAGTTTGCCCCAGGATTTTGTTAACAAGCACCGGACCGAGCTGGGTCAAAATCTCACGCTCTCGGATCGACCCTATAAAATTAACGGCGCAATTGCTGAGTCTGCCCAGCAAATGGCATCATCGGTTGTTACAAAAATCAAAGAGACTGTTTTCCCATTGCTGGGTGCCTGAGAACCTATGGTGAAAATCGGACTTTTTACGTGTTCATCCTTTTTAAAGCCATCGAAAAATACTGTCGGCTCAAGCGGCTTTTTCAATTTTTACCGCACACACCTTATACTCCGGGATTTTGGCAATGGGGTCAAAGGCCGAATTGGTGAGTGCATTTG
>JAYEFV010000042.1:0-19806 GCA_034658755.1 Thermodesulfobacteriota bacterium
CCTTTGTCTAAGCCGTTTAACGTATAATCTGATGTGTTGTTTATGCAACGATAGGTAACCTATTGCATCATTCTAAATAAGAATTCCTTGACAAACACATTTTTGCAATTATTTTGCACCGTATTTATTTGAAAAAACATACATTTGCAAATGAGGGTTTTTTATTTAAAAAACAGAAAAGTACCCGTACAATGAAAAACGCTATTAACAAGGTCAGAAATATAGGAATCAGCGCGCACATTGATTCCGGAAAAACCACACTCACTGAAAGAATCCTTTTTTTCACAAAAAGAATTTATGCTATCCACGATGTAAAAGGGAAAGATGGTGTTGGCGCAACCATGGATTCCATGGAGCTTGAAAAAGAACGCGGCATCACTATTGCTTCAGCCGCAACTTACTGTGAATGGCTTGGCCATGAGATCAATATTATCGATACCCCGGGACATGTCGATTTTACAATAGAGGTTGAGCGGTCTTTAAGGGTCCTGGACGGTGCCATACTGGTTCTGTGCGCTGTGGGCGGTGTTCAGTCTCAATCCATCACTGTTGACCAGCAGATGAAAAGGTATAAAGTGCCCTGTATAGCCTTTATCAACAAATGTGACCGGAGCGGAGCCAATCCTTTTCGGGTCATTAATCAGCTCCAAGAAAAACTGGGGCACAACGCAGTTGTCCTACAGATTCCCATCGGGCTTGAGGCCGCTCTGGAAGGAGTTGTCGATCTTGTATCAATGAAAGCGATCTACTTTGCCGGTGCAAACGGAGAAGATGTTCGAATTGAAAATATACCACAGGATCTTCTTCAGGAAGCCATTCAAAAGAGGGAAGAACTTATCGATGCGGCTTCCATGTTTTCAGACGAACTGACCGAAGCTGTTCTTGAAGAACAAAAGGTTACCGAAGAAATGATTATTTCGGCGGTGCGCATGGGAACCCTGACGCGCCAAATGACACCGGTCTTCATGGGATCGGCTTATAAAAATAAAGGGGTTCAACCGCTCCTTGACTCTGTCACTAAATTGCTCCCCTGCCCTTCTGATGTAGAAAATGAGGCTCTTGACATGGATAATGACGAGACCCCTGTTATCCTGACAAGTGAATTGAAGAAACCGTTTGTTGCCCTGGCCTTCAAACTCGAAGAGGGACAATATGGTCAATTAACTTACATAAGAGTATATCAGGGTTCCCTTTCCAAAGGCGATGCCATAGTAAATGCCCGAAACGGGAAAAAAATCAAGGTCGGCAGGGTTGTACGCATGCACGCAGACCAGATGGAAGACATTGAAACCATTCCGGCGGGATATATAGGAGCCCTTTTCGGAATCGACTGTGCCTCCGGAGACACTTTTGTCAGTCCCGGCCTCAACCTGACAATGACATCCATGTTTGTCCCCGATCCTGTTATTTCACTTGCCATTGTTCCCCAAGACAACACATCCCAGATAAATATGTCCAAAGCCCTTAACAGGTTCAGCAAAGAGGACCCCACTTTCAGAACCTATGTTGACGATGAAACCAAGGAAACCATTATCGAGGGAATGGGAGAACTTCACCTTGAAGTCTATGTAGAACGAATGCACCGTGAATATACCGCCGATGTTACCACAGGTAAACCGCGTGTGGCTTACAGGGAAACCATAACCCGCAAAGCTGAATTCGATTATATTCATAAAAAACAAACCGGTGGAGCCGGACAATACGGTCGTGTGGCAGGTTATATGGAGCCTGTCACCGGAACCGAATTCATCTTTGAGAATAAAATAGTAGGGGGCAAAATCCCAACCCAGTTCATCGTTTCATGCGAAAAGGGCTTCAGACAATCCATTATAAAGGGGCCAAAAATGGAATTTCCCGTTACCGGCATTAAAGTAGTGATCAATGACGGAGCTTCACACTCGGTTGATTCATCTGAAATGGCGTTCATGGCAGCGGCCCGGGGAGCCTTTCGTGAAGGTTATTTCAGGGCCGGACCGGTGATTCATGAGCCGATCATGAAGGTGGCCGTCGAAACGCCATCTGAGTTCCAGGGTGCTGTTATGGGGCTCTTAAACCAACGCCGTGGAATAATCGTCGGCTCTCAGGATGAAGGTCCTCTGTGTGTTGTTGAAGCCCGGGTTCCCCTTGCCGAAATGTTTGGCTTTTCAACAGTCTTAAGGTCATCCACACAAGGCAAAGCCCAGTTTACCATGGAATTGGGTTCTTATAAACAGGTGCCCAAATTTATTGCCGAGGAGCTGGCCAAAAAGGCGGAAACAGAAAAAAAAGGAAAATGATTATGATAAAAAAGCAGCTTATCCTCCAAAATCCTTTAAGGTTCATAGGAGATGAAACCGAAGATATCCTCACTGAAGGAGGCTTTGGAGCAGTTCTTGCACGTGCGGGAGTCGGTAAAACTGCGCTGCTGGTTCAACTGGCCTTACATACACTTTTAAAAGGTAAATATGTTCTTCATATCAGCCTCGACGACCCGGTCAATAAAATTAGTCTGTGGTATAAAGAGGTCTTCCGCCATCTAACCAAATCATACGATGCCAAAGAGATAAACAAGCTATGGGAAGACTTATTGCCGCACAGGTTCATTATGACGTTCAAAGTTGAGGGGTTTAGTGTGCCCAAACTTGAAGAAAGGCTGACCGACCTGAAGGAACAGAATATTTTTTCACCCCAGATGGTTCTGATTGACGGGTTTCACTTTAATGAAACCACCAGAGCATCCCTTTCTGACTTAAAGAAACTTGCCAAAAACCATTGGTTGCATGTCTGGTTTTCCGTGAAGACCCATCGTCATGAAAAATTCGGGCCGGGCGGCATACCGTCTCCGCTTTTGGATGTCTCCGACCTGTTTGACATTGTGATTCAGCTCCAGCCTGAAGGCAAAAAAATCCATGTTATGACACTAAAGGGAGGACCGGCGGATTCCGACCGACCCGCATTGTTTCTTGACCCTGCGACGATGCTCGTAAAAGATAATACCTAAACCGGACGAGCCGGAACCAAAAATATTTGCCACAAAGACACTAAGACACAAAGGATATATTTATTATTCTTTCTTCGTGCCTTGGTGCCTTAGTGGCAGAATGGAAAAAGTTTTGCCACAAAAAGCACAAAATTTACAACTAAGGAACTAAATGAGGCAGGAAACCATATTTTTGATAAATTTTTTGGGCGGATGAGGATCTAATAAAATCAAGAAACTTCTTTGCATTTTCAGGGTCCGGCTGTGAAATTCGGATATTGTCCTCGGCCAGGTCCGCAACAGACGTTATGCCGGCGGGGTTTCCTTCCGGGACCATCAGGGCCAGTCTATTGTGCAGGTAAAGGTGGTAATCACCAGTATTAATATGACCGGACCGTTCAAGGGAATTCATGGCTTTTTCATTAACCGAAGTGTAAACGTCAGGGTAAACGTCCAGGATTTTATCTTTAAACACAGCGCCGCCGGATAAAATCTGTTTGAGTTCAAGTCCCGGTGGAAGGGTTTCGCAAAAGATTTTTTCGACATCCGGATGTTCCTTTTGAAAGATAGAGACGATCTCTTTCATTGCCATAAACTGATTTCCTGCCATAAACAATACAAGGTCTGAAGAATCTGCAATCTCCAGATTATGAAGGTCGTCACCCCTTTCAGACGGGATTATCGGAAGATCTTTTTTGTCCATAATATCCCCCGGATAAATTTAAACTTGAAGTGATCTAAAGTTCCTGAACCGCAAATGGACGCTAATAAACACATATAATATTTTTTAATTTGTGTGTATTCGTGTTCATTCGTGGTTAAAAAAGTAGCCTAAAGTTCAACATGCTCGGCAATTTATCCTGAACCGCTATTATTTTTTTGACACTCAAATTTACTTATCCTATATTGCTTAAAATGAAAATAGCATTTATTCATTATCATCTCAAAACCGGCGGCGTAACAACGGTTTTAAGGCAGCAGGTGGAAGCTCTCCGTGATATGTGTGACATGCTGGTTTTGACCGGCGCGCCTCCGGAATCGCCCTTTCTTTGCGATACCGTTCATATACCGGAACTGGGTTACGATCGTCAGGATCAAAATAGATCAGACCCCGAAGATATTGCAGCCGCCATCACCCGGGCAATCAATATAAAATGGAAAAGCGGATGCGATCTTCTACATGTTCACAACCCCACACTGGCAAAAAACAGGAATTTTTTGAAAATTCTCGAAGAGCTCCAAAACAAAAAAATAAAACTTTTTCTTCAGATCCATGACTTTGCGGAAGACGGACGACCCTTAGTATACTATTCTAAAGATGAATATATTCAAGACTGCCATTACGGCGTTATTAATTCAAGGGATTACAATATACTGCTCAAATCAGGGTTAAAAGAAAAGGGGTTGCATAAAATTTTCAACACCATAAATCCTTTTAAATTTAGCACAACAGGAGCACCCCTAAAAAACTTCGTTTTGTATCCAATTCGAGCACTCCGGAGAAAAAATATCGGAGAAGCAATCCTTATCTCCCTGTTTTTCAAAAACAATGAAACCCTTGCAATTACGCTCCCGCCCAACAGCCCTGCAGATCTCGAAAGCCATGCGCAATGGAAGGCATTTGTAGAAGAAAAGAATCTGAATGTAATATTTGAAGCAGGTTTATCCCATGAATTTTCAGAACTTGTCATGTCCGCCAGGTTTATTATCACCACAAGTATTACCGAGGGATTCGGGTTTTCATTTCTCGAACCTTGGACCGCAAACAAAATCCTGTGGGGAAGAAAACTACCGGAAATATGCCATGATTTTGAAAAAAAAGGGGTCTGGCTGGATCACCTTTACACACGTCTGGCAGTTCCCGTGGAATGGCTCGGTAAAGAAAAGTTATTTAGGACCTGGCAGGCGTGCATACGAAAAGCGTGTTCCCTATTCGGTATAGTTATCGATAAAACGAAAATCGCAGCCGCTTTTGAAAAAATAACTGCAAATGATAGTGTCGATTTTGGATTGCTTGATGAAGCCTTTCAAAAAACAATAATATCTAATGTGCAATCCCACAAGTCGAATCGAGACAGGCTGATATATCTCAACCCTTTTCTTCTAAACCCCGGAAATGTGTCAGACAAAGAGGCTCTGATACAAAACAACATGAATGCCGTTCTGTTCCATTACAACAAAACCAAATACAGGAAAAATCTTGTTAATATCTATTCCAGAGTAATCAAGGATAATGTGTGCCATAAAATAGACAAAAAAGTTCTTCTTTCAAAATTTCTGACTCTGGAAGATTTCAGCCTTCTCAAATGGTGAAATTATGGAAAAAAATGATTTGATCTCTAAATATATAAAGCCTATTTTTCCGCTTCCGACTTCTTTAAAGCAAAGCGGAAAACTGGAAGAAAAGATCGAGGTTATTCTTTTTGACCTGTATGGCACACTCTTTATCAGCAAATCAGGCGATATCAGCATGGCAAAGAAAAAATCACCGCAAAGGGAAAGTCTTGAAAAATTGCTTCAACAATTCGGAATTAAAAAGGGATCTCAAACCGTTTTAAAACGATTTTACGCTGCCATAGAGAACCAACATGAAATACTAAAGAAAAAAGGGGTTGACTTCCCGGAAGTCGAAATAGACCAAATTTGGATGCGTGTGCTTGAAAATGACGATCTTGAAACCGTTCGAGCATTTGCCGTCAAATTTGAACTGATTGCAAATCCTGTATATCCGATGCCGCACCTTGAAAAATTGCTTTCTGTCTGCCAAGATTCGAATGTACTGATGGGCATTATATCAAACGCCCAGTTTTATACCCCATATCTGTTTAACTGGTTTCTTGACTCAAATCCGGAGGATCTTGGATTCTACCCAGATCTTATTCTTTATTCATACAAATTCGGGTATGCAAAACCGTCAACATTCATGTTCCAGGTCGCAGCTGAAAAGCTTAAAAACATGAACATCCCTGCTCATTCAGCTCTCTATATCGGGAATGATATGTTAAACGATATCTATCCCGCAAAAAACGTGGGATTCAAGACAGGACTCTTTGCAGGTGATGCGAGATCGCTGAGGTTGAGAAAAAACGATCCTGAATGCAAAAATCTTTCTGTCGATCTTGTGATAACCGATCTTGTTCAAATTCTCGACTATATACAATAATCTCATCTGTTAAAAAAATTGCATAGTAAAGAATCCTGACCCATAGGACTAGGATTTCGATTTTAGATTAAAAGCCATAGTGTGATTTTTTCACTGTTTTTTCAACAGGAATATTGTCTTCTACCCGCACCTATTCTTCTATCCATACCGCTTCTTCTATCCATACCGTTGCGCCTCTCAGGGCCACTGTAATATGGATCATTGTTCTGTCTGCGATCAGAGTCTTTAAAAATTATGCCGTCTCTCACTTTCCGGCGCCTATCGTAGCCGACTTCTTTTGAACCGGACCTATATGGGGAACCATCTCCCCTCCTTCGATATCTGTTGATATGCAATATTTTTTTCTCATAAATATAAGCTGACATTTTTTTCTCCGCTTTGGTCTAATAGTAAAAGTATTTTTAGGTATTGACATTATTACCAACAAACTTTGCAATAACCGTACCAATGGCTTCCGGTCCATGCCGAATATCTATTTTATTTTAACATTCCAGTTAGTTATAATAGAATAATAGGAATTATGTTAAAAATAACTTGATGAGCAAATAAAATAAAAGCGGCAATTTTTTGACAGGCTGACTGGTATTTTTCCCCAAGGAGGAGTGAAAATTTAAAAAGGCAGGCGGAACTGTTTGAATAGAACAGAAACTACACTTATACTTATTGAACTTTTATCAGAGATGAAACATCTTTTAAGCAGATTCAGAGTTACTCAACAACTCTATAGACTTTATCCTTTTCTCGAACTCTTTCTTTTACTTTCATCCCTACCAAATCACCTGATTTGGCCTCTTCAACAGCCTGATTTTCAATTTCCATGCTGGTCACTTTTTCTGTGAAATCGGTGGTACTCCCCTTGTACTTCAGCAAATCACCTTTTCTAATGCTACCGCCGGTTACCTTTATGGCAGCAACACTCAGTTTAGCATAAAAATTGACAACTACACCAACTTGATCTTCGGCCATAATTTAACCTCCTAATAAAAAACATCTCAGAAAATTCTACAACAAGTTGTAATTAATATCATATTTAGCAATATATTCTATCGGGCTATATGAAATGATGGAATGGTGGAATATTGATCTAAGAAGAATGTTATCTATTTATTAAATCATATGTCAAGATGAATTTTATAATAACCCCTGTCTGCTTCGGTCACACACAGGCATACGATCAAAAGGATCTTTATGGAATTCAGAAAGCCTTTTTAGATGTAATGCCGCTTCTTCTTCCATCGGAAGTGTTTCAATTTCATGTTCAATGCGTTGAGCAGGGATGAATCGCTCCGGTGGTTTTGATAGAGGATGTTGTTCGAGCACTATTTAATTGGAATTCCCCAAGCTGAAACATAACTGAGAAACAATCATCATTGTCTCAAAAACTTAATAAGTTAAAATGATATTGCTAAAATATTAAAAAAAACATATGAAATATAAGACGTTCTTATGATTGAACGTGTGATTATCATCCGGTAATTAAACATCTCGGAAATTCTACAAATTTTTGAAATCAAACGTCTTTTATTGGCATCCTGTTTGTGCCATCGGAATGGAATACTGGCCTCCGGCTCGGAGAGAATACTGGCCTCCGGCTCGGAAAGAATGCTGGCCTCCGGCTCGTAGTGCCTACGGCTCGGAGAGAATATTGGGGATAAGAGCGGAAAATAAACAATTTTAATTGTAAAAAACTCCTTCAAACCCATCATTTTTACCCAGTGAAACTTTTTTCTATTTCACCGGGGCCATTACTCCATCATTCCATCATTCCCTCCAGGGCGGAGGCCCTATGGGCCGGAGGCCAATTGGGGCGAAACCCCGAAGTTCTTTAAGGAGCAGATCATGAAAAAAATGTGTGAATTAAAGTCATCGGATCTAAGATCAATATGTGATCCTAAAATGTTTACCTTTAAAAATACTTCGGAAATAAATCCGCTGGATGAAGTCATCGGACAGGAGCGAGCGGTTCAGGCCATAGACTTCGGCCTGAACATGAAAAGTTCGGGATATAACATTTTTGTCACAGGATTAGAAGGCACCGGCAAATCTACCATCATCAGAGACCTCGTTAATCGGCAAGCCAAAACCCTTCCATCACCAGTCGATTGGTGCATGGTTAATAATTTCAAGGATGAATACCGTCCCAAAGCCATTTCCGTGCCCACAGGTAAAGCAACCCGGTTCAGTAAAACAATCAACAAATTAATTGATGATCTGAAAAAGGAGTTGCCCAAAGCCTTTGAGCATGAATCGTATCACCAGAGACAATCTGCAATTCAAAAAAAGCATTCTGATCAACAAAAAGAGATCATTCAGAAACTCGAAGTGTCGGCATTGAAAAAGAATATCCAGATTAACAGAACCAAAACCGGGTATCAAACCATCCCCATTGTTAAAGAAAAGCCGATTTCGCCGGAGGAGTTTATGGCCTTTCCAAAGAAAAAGAAAACCAAAATCGAGGAAAACATAAGTAAGGTTCAGTCCGAAGTCGACTTCACGATCCGAGAACTTAATAAAATCAACCAGGTAATGACTTCTCAAGTTGAAAAGCTGATGGAAGAAGTAGCTCTGTTTGTGGTAAAACAGCGGACAGACATTATTAAGGAAGAATACAAGGGGTGCAAAGACATTCTGGTCTATCTGGATGATGTGCAGGCTGATATCCTGGAAAACGTTAAGGATTTTATATCTTCTCAGGAAGCAAAATCACCGATTGAAGGCTTTATGATTCAATCTGCCAAACCCTCTTTTCAGCGATATAAGGTCAATGTTCTGGTAGATCAAAAATCTTTAAAAGGCGCACCGGTTATTTTTGAAACAAATCCAACATATCACAACGTTTTCGGTCAAATTGAGAAAAGAGCCTACATGGGAACCATTATCACAGACTTTAGCATGGTCCAGGCCGGATCACTCTTAAAAGCCAACGGCGGCTATCTGATAATGGAAATCGAGTCTATCCTCATGAACCCGTTCGTGTGGGAAGCGCTCAAACGTGCTTTACAAAACAAACTCCTTTTTATAGAAGATATTGCTTCAGGCCTGGGATACGGCACATCATCGCTTAGGCCGGAACCTGTCCCGCTGGAAGTCAAGGTTGTCTTGTTTGGAAGCTATCACCTTTTTCACTTGCTCCAGAACTATGATTCAAAATTTAATAAAATTTTCAAAGTCAGGGCGGACTTTGACCATGAAGTGGAAAAAAACCAGGATACAATTCAACAATATGCTTGTTTCATTGCCCGTGTATGCAAAGAAGAGGGACTTCTGCCTTTAACCCCCAAAGGCGTTACCGCCATTGTAGAATATGGTGAAAAATATATCGCCAACCAAAAAAAGCTTTCACTCAGATTCGGCGCGATCATGGGAGTTTTAAAAGAGGCTGACTACTGGGCAAAGAAAAAGAATGCAAAACAGGTTTCAGACAAACATGTTATCACAGCTTTCAATGAATACAGATTTCGTTATAACCTTTATGAAGAAAAAATACACGAGTCCTATGTGGATGATACCATTATGATCGATGTGGACGGTGAGGTTGCCGGCCAGGTAAACGCCCTTTCCGTATTTCAAATCGGCGACTTCATATTTGGGCGTCCTGCCCGAATTACGGCCGAAACATACATGGGCAAGCAAGGGGTTGTTAATATTGAACGTGAAGCCAAGCTGAGCGGAAACACCCACGACAAAGGGGTTCTGATTTTCTCCGGTTATTTGGGACGAACCTTTGCTCAAAACTACCCGTTAAGTTTATCAATCAGCATCACTTTTGAGCAAAGCTACAGCGGCATCGACGGCGACAGTGCTTCTTCAACGGAACTATATGCTGTTATTTCAAGCCTTTCAAACATTCCCATCCATCAGGGGATTGCTGTAACCGGTTCAGTGAATCAAAAAGGGCAAATTCAGGCCATCGGCGGAATCAATCAGAAAATTGAAGGATTTTTTGACGTCTGTAAAAGCAAAGGACTTACCGGCAAACAGGGGGTATTAATCCCCCGGGCCAATGTAAAAAATCTGATGCTTAAAAAAGCTGTGATCGATGCCGTAAAAAAAAGAAAATTTCATATCTATCAGGTTTCTACGATTGAAGAAGGGATCGAAATATTAACAGATGTCCCGGCAGGAACCCCGGACCAAGAGGGTTATTTTCCCGAAGGAACCGTTTACGGCAAGGTACAGGAAAAGCTGAAAAAATATTTGGAGCAATTATTTAAGCTGAAAAAACAATTTGAGGAAGAAAACGAAGCAACCGTATAGCCTGATTATACTCTGCACGGTAATAAACTGTGTTTTTTTCAAATCGGACATCTTCGCCATTGCCCGTTGTTGGAGTGTTGGAGTAGTGGAGTGTTGGAGTAGTGGAGTGTTGGAGTGAGGAAGTGTCATAAATTTCGCTTTTTTTGTATATAATACCCCCCCAATACTCCATTACTCCATCATTCTGTTCATAGTGTAAGCTTGCGTCTGAATAAATAATACAAAAGCACAAATTGTTGCTGTTTTCAGTATATCAAAAAAAAGTGAGAATCATGAATATCATGACAACATCCATAGAAGGCGTTCTTATTATTGAGCCCGAAGTATTTGAAGACAGCCGAGGCTTTTTCATGGAGACATACAACCGTAACAGATACATTAAATCCGGTATTAATACGCTATTTGTTCAAGACAACCTTTCTTATTCCGTGCAAGGCGCCGTCAGGGGACTTCACTACCAGATCAGAAACCCCCAGGCCAAGCTGGTACAGGTAATAACCGGTGAAATATTTGATGTGGCGGTCGACATCCGGCCGGATTCCCCCACATTCGGCGAATGGGTGGGTTTCCATCTTTCGGATCGGAACCGGCGACAGTTATTTATTCCCCAAGGATTTGCTCACGGGTTCTGTGTGCTGAGCGAAATCGCCTATTTTTTATACAAATGCTCGGATTTTTTTGCGCCTGATGACGAGGGTGGAATCATCTGGTCCGATTCTGACATAGGTATTGACTGGCCTGTTGAAGATCCGATCATTTCAGAAAAGGACAAACAGTATCCGCGCCTGTCTGAAATTGATCCTGATCAGCTTCCTGTTGTGTAAAGAATCCTGGCCCAAGGACCAGGCTTTGGTTAGCCCCAGAGGGGGTTTACTTTGTTGGCATTTCATTGACTTATTGAAATTCCAAATATCAAACAAATTACAATGACCAAAATTCGAAAATCCAAACAATGTCTCGTCCTGGAAGGTTTTGGTCATTGAATATTGGAATTTGAGATTTGTTTGTAATTTGGTGCTTGGAATTTGTATTTTTAGGCACAAAACTCCAAGGCAGAGCCATCTATCTCTGAGCTGGCACAAAGGACCAGGTTTTCAATGTAAAAATAAAAACCGACTAACTGCGGATGATCCTGGCCGCTTCTTCAAATTTTCTGCTGATCACAAGGGTCATTTCGGCTGCATCTAAAAGCAACGATCCTGCTTCATCCATATTGTTCTCTTTTGCTTTTTTTGCCCAATCCCTGTATGTTTCAGCGTGATCATCATTATGCTTTACCCAGTGTTCAAGCAGTTTGATCATTTTTTCATCAAATGTTAAAGTACTCTCAATTTCATGATCATGGTGGTGGTGATGATGATGTGTCATTTGAATTCTCCTTAAATAAACGTTTTGGAAACCGGATTTAACATTTACAGTTATGGACAGGAACAGTCAATACATTAATAAAAAGAAGGTCGCCATTTTACTCTTCATTTCCTGTAGTGTTTTTTCAGGAATTTTGGCCGGGGCATTTCTTGCCCTTACCCATGATCTTCCCCAGATCCTCAGTCTTGAAACATTTAGACCATCTTCTGTTACACGAATCTACTCAGCAGACAAAGTGCTCCTGGCAGAACTTTTTGTAGAAAAAAGGGACCCCGTTCCGCTCAAAGCCATGCCCGATTATCTTAAGAAAGCACTGATCGCCACTGAAGACCGAAAATTTTATCAACATAGTGGTGTCGACCTGAAAGGAATTCTCAGAGCCGTCATCAGTGATATCCGGGCCGGAAAATTTGTTGAAGGCGCCAGCACCATCACCCAGCAGCTTGCCAAGACTCTTTTTCTGACGCCTCGTAAAAAGTTGTTGCGTAAGATCAAGGAAGCATTTCTGGCTTTTCAGCTTGAGCGACGTTACACAAAAGATGAAATCCTGGAGCTGTACCTTAACCAGGTATATTTCGGAAGCGGTGCATACGGTGTAGAATCGGCCGCAAGGATATTTTTCGGTAAACATGCAAAAGACCTTGGGCTTGCCGAATGCGCTCTGATTGCAGGCCTTCCCAAAGCACCGTCACGATATTCCCCTCTAATTGACAAAGATCTTGCCATAAAACGTAGAAATATCGTCTTAAGACAGATGAAAGATACCGGTATCATATCGGAAACCGCCTTTACTAAAGCAAAAGAAGAAAGGCTTTGTCCCGGGAAACAAAACAATAATCTGGTCAAAGCGCCATACTTTGTGGACTATATAAAAAATTTTCTTGAAGAAACCCTGGGTTCATCAAGACTCTACAAAGGAGGGTTGACCGTTTATACAACACTCGACTTTAAGCTGCAAAATGCGGCAGAACATGCCGTTGCAAACGGGCTTTTGGCCCTTGAAAACAGGATGAAAAAACAGAAAATTAAAAATCCGGCGCCTGAATGTGCCCTGGTCTCTCTGGATGTGCAATCCGGTGGCATACTCACCATGATCGGCGGTAAGAATTTTTTCGAAACACCTTTTAACCGGGCAACAAGCGCCAAAAGGCAGCCCGGATCCGCATTTAAACCGATTGTCTATGCCTATGCCGTTGAACATAATTTTCCTCAAAGCAAAATTATTCTCGATGCACCGGTAGCCTTTAAAATTGCAAACCGGCGAAACCACTGGAGGCCGGAAAACTTTTCAGGAGATTACAAGGGCGAGATGACGATCAGAATGGCGTTAGTACTTTCGGAAAACATACCTGCGATCAGATTAATCGAAATGTTGGGGCCTTCATCGGTGGCCGGGTTTGGGTATACTCTCGGCATCGAATCGACCCTCTATCCGAATCTTTCCCTTGCCCTCGGGACATCGGAAGTAAAGCTCATAAATTTAACGGCTACCTATGCGGTTTTTCCCAATAAAGGAGAGTTGATCAAACCTTATGGCGTCATGGAAGTCGTTGATCCAAGCGGGCGGCTTGTTTGGCGTGTGAAACCCCAAAAAAAAGTGGTCATGTCACGAGCAGGCGCAGCCATCATGACGGATATGCTCAAAGGGGTAATCCAGGAAGGCACGGGAAAAAAAGCACGGGTAATTAACCGTCCTATTGCCGGAAAAACAGGGACCACCAACGAATATAAAGACGCACTTTTTATTGGTTTCTCTCCATCGATTGCAACCGGGGTATGGGTGGGACAAGATGTTTTTATCACAATCGGCAAACGCGAAACCGGGGCCAGAGCAGCGCTTCCCATATGGATAGAGTTCATGACCAACGCACTTGATAGTAAACCGTTTCAATACTTTGATATGCCCGATGATATGGTTAGGGTACACATGGATCCGTCAACCGGCCTCCTTGCATCTGATGATTCACCCCGGGCGGTCACAGCCCTTTTCAAAAAAGGAACAGAACCCAAAAGATTTCGCTGAAATTCAAGACGCCGGTTATTGACTTACGATAAATTGTAACTTAAAAGGAATTCCATAATACCTAACCCGGACGAGCCGAAACCAAGAAATATATGCCACCAAGGCACAAAGACACCCTCCGGGCCGTAAGCCCTATGAGCCGGAGGCAAAGGATTTTATTTTGTTATTCGTTCCCTCCGGGGCAGAGCCCCTCTGGGGCGGCGCCTTAGCGTCTTGGTGCCTTTGTGGCGAAAAGAAAAAAGTTAATGCGGATTTTAGGTAAAAAGACATCGGAAAAACAAGGACGATTATGATTCGAAAAGCCAAAATAAAGGATATTAAAGCCATTCACGGGCTTCTCCAGGAATACGGCAAAAAGGGAGAGCTTCTGCCGCGCCCTCTGAGTGTCTTATACGACCATGTCAGGGATTTCTCGGTTTACGTGGATGAAGAAAATGACGATGTTATCGGCTGTTGTGCATTACAGTTCTGCTGGAATGATCTTGCTGAGATACGATCTCTTGCCGTACATCCTGACCATCTGAGGGAAAAAATAGGATCAAAGCTTGTAGAAGCAATGCTTTCCGAGGCAAAATCGTTTGGGATAAAAAAAGTATTTGCACTCACTTACCGCCAGGAATTTTTTGAAAAATTCGGCTTTATGCAAATAGACAGATCAAAACTCCCGCTGAAAATCTGGGCCGACTGCATCATGTGTGTGAAATTTCCGGACTGCGACGAAACAGCAATGATGAAAGAAATGGACTATAATCAGGTATAAATGACATTCAAGGGAAGCGGAGGATACTTCCATACACCCGGTTTTGCAACAATGTGCTGCCCTCCGACGCTCAGCCAGTTCAAATCAGACTTGATTTCCCGTAATTTTCCGTCATCGGGCATCCTGGCATGATTGGTAAATGAATAGGTTGCCTGGAATATGCAGATGCCGTACTTTTTTTTGCGGTCTACCACATAATTTTCCTTGAATGTCCGGGACGTAATATTATTTGCTTCTGCAATCTGGTCCATTTCACTGTTTTTAAACTTCATCAAAAGCAATTTCGAAACGCCCCTTTCGGAAATCCGTATCAACGCTCTGGACTCACTGCTTCCCGCATAAACCGTAGTAATACAGGGGATCCTCTTAAAATACTGGGACGCAACTATAGCTGCAGTCCTTCTGCCGCCAACATCCACGGGAAGACAATAATACTCAAAGAATTTTTTCTGAATATCTTCAGCAAATCTATCTCCTTTTTCATATAAATCCTTCGATATATAGCGAAGACTGCGAGCCAGGTCTTCGGCTGCATCTGCAATTGGCCAGTCGATACGCACATGAAAATGTGACAGACTGTATCTATTCTTAGCCCTGCTATCCGGATCTCGCTGAATAAGGACTGCATAATCCACGGGAAGCAACATCTTTAATAAATCATGGAAATGGGCTGAATCTAAATATTTCTGCGTTCTATCAAATTTATTTAACAGCGAAAGCCTCTCATAACGGAGAAGATTAATTTTGGTCGTTTTGTTCCTTTCAAAAAATCGGATATATTTCTTGTGCTCAGAAGGGATTGTTTCTTCCATAAAAATAACTAAAAAAGAGTTCTGACATTCATGTTCTACAGCCGGGATACGTGCACGGGGCTTCAACTCACGCTTTTCTACAAACGGGTAATCGATTTTTTTGCAAAGAAAATTATTATAGGAATCTAACAGAGCATACTTAACCATATGCTGATCCAGCTCATCCCGCAAAAGTTCATAATAAGAACGCCTCAATCTGTCTTCCTGACTCAGCTCTTCCCTTACACTCCAGAATGCCAATCTTGCCTCCTGACAGCCCGCCCAAGGCGGATACTTTTTTTATTTTTTCTTATAATAGCACTATTTTAGACAATCGTCAACAGCATATAATCTTCATTTTCCGTTAAACTTATCGTAACCGTTCACGGGTTCAAAGGTTCAGAGGTTCAAAGGTTGTATCCTCATCGCTATGCTTTATTTTATAAACCTTTTGTACGGGGAAACCGACCTCTTTCACATTTCCACAAATCCGGAACATGGTATATGACAATTATATGGCAAAACCAGCATTTTTTACGAGGACTTCGGGTCTTCAATTTTGTCTTTTTCCCTAACCCTGAACGTTGAACCCTGAACCTGTGAACCCTTACAACTTATCAATCCAATTATACAGCCCTTCCCGATACCTGTATGCTAAAAACATAAGTGCAAGGCATACACTTAATATAAGAACAAACCACCCGTATCTCTGTTCAAAAATATACGATCCCTGAAGGCTGAGCATGAGTGTCCCGGGCATTCGTCCTATGCCTGTAAGTAAAATAAAAACTTTTAAAGGTATGGCGCTTAATCCAAGAAATAAACACAGATAGTCTTTAGGAAAGCCCGGGAAAACAAATAAACCAAACAAAACAATGACGCCCTGGCGTTTTACAATATTATCCATCCGTTCTAATTGAGCCGGAGGAATAAGTTTTCTTACAAATCTTTTTCCCAGAAAACGACCGATTGTGAAATTGATCAACGATCCTACTGTCAGACCGATACTCGAATAGAAAAATCCTTTTGTCGCTCCGAATAAAAATCCTCCGATAAAACCTGTTGCTTCACCGGGAAAAGGGGCCAGTAAAACCTGGAGAATCTGAATGATTATAAAAACAACCGGCGCACCCGTACCAAAGGACGTGACAAAAGCCTTGATTTGCTCTCTATCCGTAAGAATATCATAGTAATAGGTGGTTTTTTCCCACAGAGGTATGCGGTACAAATATCCCAGCACAACAAGGACGCATACAACTAGAACAAACAGAATTCTATATTTGCCCGAAAAAGGCTTAAAGGTCATCACACAGTCATTCAATGGATTATTGACTATTGAAGATTGACTATTATTACCGGCTTTTTGCAATTTGCAATCAACAATCTTCAATCTTCAATTTAAGTGTTCAGCGCAGCCACGGCCGGCAGGACCTTACCTTCCAGAAGAGCAAGAAAAGCTCCTCCCCCTGTTGAGATATATGTTATTCTGTCAGTTTCGCCGCTCTTGTGTATGGCGACATCTGTATCTCCCCCGCCAACAATTGAAAGTGCATAAGAATTGGCAACACTATTGGCCATTTCTAATGTTCCCCGGCTGAATGCATCCATTTCAAAAACGCCCATAGGTCCGTTCCATACAATTGTTTTGGCATCATATAAAGCTTCGGCATAGAGCCTGGATGTTGCAGGACCGATATCCATAACCATCCACTCACTTGGGATCTCCTGTATGGGTACGATTTTGATTTCAGCTCTCGCATCAAAATGGCTTGCCACAACCGCATCTACCGGAAGATAAAACTTTATACCTGTTTCAGCCGCTTTTCTCAATATAGATCCAGCGGTTCCAATAAGGTCATTTTCTATTTTTGACTTTCCCAAATCGTAACCAAAACTTTTAAGGAATGTATTTGCCATGGCCCCGCCTATAATGATTTTGTCAACATGATGGAGCATGTTCTCCAACGCCCCTATTTTGCTCGATACCTTTGCCCCGCCCACAACGGCAACCACGGGACGTTGAGGATCAGCCATTGCTTTTCTAAAATAGTTGAGTTCCTTTTGAAGCAAAAAACCGGCTCCGGAGACCGGTGCGAATTTTGTTATGGCGACAACCGAGGCATTGACCCGGTGAGATACGGCAAAGGCATCATTTATATAAACGTCACAAAGCTCGGCCAGCGCCTTTGCAAATGTATCATCATTTTTCTGCTCCTCTGGATGGAATCTTAAATTTTCGAGGAGCACAACATCACCACTTTTCATTTTATTTGCGAGCGCTTTTATCTCGGAACCGATACAATCTTTTGCCATTATAACTTCTTTTCCAAGGAATCTGCCCAAGCGCTTAGCTACGGGAGAGAGGCTGAATTCAGGCACGGGCTTCCCTTTTGGCCTACCCAAGTGTGAAGCGATTATTAGCTTTGAATTATGATCCAGTGCATATTCCAATGTTGGCAAAACAGCAAGAATCCGGGAATCATCAGTGATGTTCTGATGCTCATCCAGGGGAACATTAAAATCTACTCTGAAAAAGACCCTTTTGCCTGAAAGATCTATATCTTTAATCGTTTTCATGATTTCTCCTCCCCTTTTCCTTTATTCTGTCTTTTTCTTCTCTTTTAGCTTGCGTTGAAGGGCTTTCTTTTGAGACCATCTTTCCAGAAAGTTTATACGACCGGACTGATACGCCCTTTCGATAAATTCTTCCCGAACCTTCAACCCGCCGGCCCCCTCAATGGCTGATCTTAAACATTCTGTTTTGTGACGACATACAAGACAGGTCTCCGGAGTATTTCGCAACCCGTTCTGACCTTTAGGAAAAACTGTTTCGAGTTCGCCAAAGCAAGGTAGAAATTCCTTATTTAGTTCTTTATCGGCCATTGTCTTGTCAGTTTGCAGGACCTGTATAAGTTGAATGCTAAAAGTTTGAAGTGAGCTAAAGCCCGCCCTGGTGCTAATCGTTCATATATTGATTTGACTTATGCACCATTACAAACATGACTTTTTGAGTACAGAGTATTGGTGATCAGTCTGGGCCAGGGTTAAGGAGTCGCTACGCTCCGGCTTTTATACAAATTGGCAGTATTCTTTAACTTTAGGCACTTTAGTTCACTTTAGGCACTTTAGTTCACTTTAGGCACTTTATACTTTTGCACACATAGAATGAATAAACAAAGTTATAAATACGTTACCGAATTTATGAATATATGTACTTAGTGCCTATTTATTTTGCATATCAAATTCCTGATTCATCCGTGCAATATAACCTTGATCCGCAAAGCTGAAATATCGGTTGTCTCCTATGATCAAATGTTCGTGAACGGTTATACCGATTACTCTGCAGGCAAAAATTAACTGTCGTGTGATGGAGATATCTTCCGGAGACGGCTTGGAATCACCTGAAGGATGGTTGTGGGCAAAAATAAGCGCTGCGGCGTGATGATTAAGGGCTGCAAGTATTACCTCTCTCGGGTAAACCGAACTTGCAGTCAACGTTCCTTCAAAGAGGATTTCCGTAGCAACAACCCTGTTCTTGGCATCGAGAAAAAGAACAGTGAAGCATTCACGACTCTTTTCTCTTATGCTGTGGTAAAGAAAATCAAACAGCTCTCTGGAGTTGTTCAAAGGGTCTTTTTGTATCAACCGTTTTTCAAGATAACGATCAGCAACCGCTTTTATAAGCTTGATCCCCAGTAGATTTTTAGGGCCAATTCCGGGCACTTCACAAAGCGACGCCGGTGAAGCTTCAAGTACACCCTGAAACGTTTTAAACCGTGTCAGTGAAGCCTTGGCAGCATCCTTGCAGTCTTTTCGAGGAGTGGCAAGGGTCAGAAGCAATTCAATGACTTCATAGTCATGGAAGCCGGAAAGGCCTGAAGTAAGAAATTTTTTACGTAGCCTCTCCCTGTGACCTTTCCCCTTATGTTGTCTGACACGTTCAATTTCGGGCTGCCCATCAAAAATCGCATATTTTTTCATAAACCGATTTAATTAATATCGAGTTCGTGTTTAAGATCGCGGGTCATCAGCCTGTGTAGGGCTTCTCTGGGAGAAACATCGTCATAAAGAATATGGTATACTTCGTGGGAAATCGGCATTTCAACACCAAGCCGGCGTGACAGGTTATAAACCGACTTGGCTGTTTTGACACCCTCCGCAACCATTCGCATTTCAGACAGGATCTCTTTTAACTTCATGCCCCCCCCTATCTTTTTCCCCACGGTATGGTTCCTGCTGATATTTCCGGTGCAGGTCAGCACCAAGTCCCCGACACCGGCGATCCCGGCAAAAGTACGCGGGTCGGCACCAAGCTTTACTCCCAGCCGGCGCATCTCTGTCAGCCCCCTGGTAATCAGGGCCGCCCTTGTATTTAAACCCAGCCCAAGACCATCCATGATCCCGGCGGCTATGGCAATAACATTTTTTACAGCGCCTCCCAGCTCAAGACCGATCATGTCATTGTTTGTATAAACCCTGAAATAC